>JBAVPF010000119.1:0-2310 GCA_049692815.1 Acidimicrobiia bacterium | reverse complement strand
ACACACAATCTCCAGCGCGCCGCCGAGGCCAAGGGCGGGGAGTTCATGTTCAACACCGAGGTGACGGGGATCCGCATCGAGGACGGCCGGGTCGCCGGCGTCGACCTCGGCGACGGGACCTCGATCGACGCCCCGATAGTCGTCAACGTCGCCGGGCCCCACTCCTTCGTTATCAACGAGATGGCTGGTGTCGCCGATTCGATGGCCATCAAGACGAGGGCGCTGCGCCACGAGGTCCATCACGTCCCGTCG
This sequence comes from Acidimicrobiia bacterium, assembly GCA_049692815.1. Classification (GTDB taxonomy): domain Bacteria; phylum Actinomycetota; class Acidimicrobiia; order Spongiisociales; family ZC4RG35; genus JANQRA01. The sequence goes on along the minus strand of JBAVPF010000119.1, from coordinate 2,058 downwards.
CCGGCGGGCTTCGATTTCGAGAAGGATGGGATGCTGGTCGGTGACGACGATCTCGGCACCTACTTCCGGCCGGAAGTCGGGAACCACATCCTCGTGGGCAGTCAGGACCCCGAGTGCGATCCGCAGGTCTGGGTGGAGAACCCGGACGTGTTCGACCACAACATCACAGATTCCCAGTGGCGGGCCCAGGTGCTGCGTCTGGCGAGAAGACTCCCTGCGCTGGGAGTGCCCGGTGAGAAGAAGGGAGTCGTCGACCTCTACGACGTCAGCGACGACTGGATCCCCATCTATGACAAGACCGATTTGCCCGGCTTCTACGTGGCGATAGGCACCAGCGGGAACCAGTTCAAGAACTCTCATATCGCGGCCTACTGCCTGACCCGTCTGATTCAGGCGGTCGAAGCAGGCCACGACCACGACGCCGACCCGGTGAAGGTCGAGATGCCACATACCGGGCTGGTGATGGACATGTCCGTGTTCAGCCGCAATCGGGAGATAAACGCCAGCTCGTCTTTCAGCGTCCTGGGCTGATCACGTCGTCGCCGCCGGGGCTCGTGCCCGGGAGCGCTCGACGCCGGCGACGATCATGGCGCCGGTGAACATCACGCAGGCACCGGCGATCGAGAGTCTGCCAAACTGTCCGCCGGCCAAGGCGAGCCCACCCAGTACGGGCCCGAACACCCGTCCCACTGCCATCAGTGCTTGAGCATCACCAATCCTCTCCGAAGGTGTGATGGCGCGAGCCTCGATGAGCCTGAAGATCCCGGGTATCGCCATCCAGAACGCAAACCCCCACGCGGTCATGGCGACGAAGAAGAGGAGACCGGAAGACCCGAAGCCCACGACGATCGCCGAGGCGGCGGTCACGAGGAGCCAGAGCCAGGCATGACCGAACCGTGCCGTACGTCTGGTGGCGAGCACGCCGGCAACCGCGTTGACGCTGAAAGCCCAGGACACCGTGGCCGGGGTCAGGCCGTGGAGCTCCTGGCCCGCGGCCGCGGTGAAGATGAAGACGGCAGACCCCCCGAGGCTCAGCACGCTCAGCGCCGTGAGCAGGAATCGATTGCTCCGTGAGCCACTGACACTTCTTCCGATGCGGGGAAGCTCTCCGAAGTCCACGGGGAGGAGCATGGCGACGAGGGCGAGTGTCGCAAGGGCCACGAAGACCCAACGGAATCCCCACTGCCCGGTGATCCATCCCAGGACGGGGGACGCCAACGTGGCGGTGAGCGGGGCAACGGCGGCGACGTCGCCCAAGCCGCGTGTGAATCGGGTGGCGTCGGCCCACGCTATCCAGGTCAAGGTTCCCAGGCCCACGCCTGCGACGACCCTCGTCGCCAGCAGGATGAGAAACGAGGGGGCGATGGCGGAGCCGATCGATGCCAACGCGACGAGGGCGAGCGACCCGAAGTGGAACCTTCTCCGCGGATGAAAGAGACGGCCGGTGAGAAATGTGGCGAGGGCGAAGCTGCCGACCTGGGCAGTGCTGAGCAGGCCGGTTTGGCCCAGGGGCACGTCGAGCCGCGTGGAGACGTCGGGCAGAAGGAACGGTGTCGCCGCAAAGACCGCTGCCACGACGGCCGCACCGGCCATGACGCCGGAGGACGCCTGGGGCCGGACGGCCCTGATCACACGGGTGGGGAGACTCATCGAGACGGAAGTATGAGCCGCTCGGCGCCCAACCGGCAGTCAATCTCCGGGCCGGGTAAAAGGGAGTTCGGCCCTACCGCCGCCCAGGCATCCCGGCTGACACTCATGACAAGAGGAGATGCCATGAAGAAGATCCTCCTGGCGGTGGACGGGTCGGAGTATTCGGATCGCGCGTCCACGTTCGCTGGCGAGCTGTCCGAGAGCTTTGGGGCGCCGGTCGTCGTCCTGAACGTCGTGAACGAGGCGCGTCTGATGACCCCGAGTGTCGTTGCCGAGTACGCCGCCCTGGAGAACACCTACATCACTCAGCGGGACCTGCTCGAGGCTGCCGGCACCGAGGTGGTGGCCCAGGCGGCCGCCGCCGTGGTCGCCGCCGGGGGAGAGGTGGTGAACCGCACGGTGCTGATC
>JBAVPF010000118.1:0-3123 GCA_049692815.1 Acidimicrobiia bacterium | reverse complement strand
GTCGTCGACACCTATGAGACGAGATCCGGCGTCGACCGGGCCGAGATCACCGCGCGTCTCGGCGGGACGCAGGCCGGGACGGGCGAGAGCCGGGAGCGACGACGGTCGCGACGTTCCGCCCGATCTTCCCGGTGACCACCCCGGCCTGAGAAGCCCATGAGCCGGGCGATCGTCGGGGAGCTTTCGACCGACCCCCATCCCATCCTGCGCGAGCTCCGTGAAGAGTCCCCTGTCGCCCGAATCGACGAGCTGGATGCCTGGCTCGTCACCAGCCACGAGTTGTGCACAGAGGTGATGCGCGACTCCGCGACCTACACGGTCGACGACCCGCGGTTCTCCACAGAGCAGGTGATCGGACCGAGCATGCTTTCCCTGGACGGGGGAGAGCATCGTCGCCATCGCGACCCCTTCGGGCCTCCATTCGGCGCAGCCCGCATCCGTGAAGTCCAGGACAGGGCGCGTGAAGAGGCGCGGCGACTCGTGGCCGGGATCGTCGACGAGGGATCTGCAGATCTGCGTGTCGCGATGGCGGCCCCGCTGGCGCTGCACATGATGTCCGACCTGCTCGATCTCGACGACGTCCGGCCGGAAGACATCCTGGGCTGGTACCACGACATCGTCGACGCCGTGCACGTGGTAACGCTCGGTGGCGATGTGCCCGAGCCCGGTCTTCGAGCGTTCGCCGCCCTGCGAGATGCGGTCGGGTCCTCTGCGGGGGAAAGTCACCTGCTCGCGCCGATCGCCGGCGGCTCCGGGCTCTCGGCAGAAGAGATCGTCTCCAACGTCGCGGTCCTCCTCTTTGGTGGGATCGTCACCACGGAGAGCAGCATCGCAATCGCTTTCCGGTACCTGCTGAACGATCCCGACCTGCGTCGGCGTCTCGAGACCGACCAAACGCTGGTGCCTCGATTCGTGGAGGAGACCCTGCGTCTCGAGCCCTCGGCAGCGGTCGTGGACCGGTACGCCACCCGCGATGTCGCGATGGCCGGCGCGACGATAAGGCGCGGCGATCTGGTGAGAGTCTCGCTGAGCGCGGCCAACAGGGACCCCGACGTGTTCCCTGGCCCCGATGAAATCGATCTGACCAGGACGAACCTGCGTCAGTCGCTGACGTTCGCCCGGGGCCCGCACGCTTGTTTGGGGATACATCTGGCGCGTCTGGAGGCCCGGGTGGCGGTCGAGGCCGTCCTGGGGGGTTTGAGCGGCTGGGAGGCGGAGCTACTCGATCCGATCGAGGGGTTGGTCTTCCGGGCGCCGGCGACTGTTCGGGTAGCCAGGACCTGAAGGCCCAGGTCGGCGAACTAGGCTTCGCCTGTGACGCGCAATGTGGATTCAGCGCCCGAGACGATGAAGTTGGGGCCCGAGGACAGTGTTCGCGGGCGTCCCTTCACCGCGATCGACAAGACCGCGGAAGACCTGCGGGTCCTCCACATGATCCTCGCCGACGTGCGCTCGGTGGTCGTCGACGTCGAGGAGGGGGCACGGGAGGTGCTTCCGTTCCAGCGTCTTGCCTGGAGGGTGGGCGGGCTCACCCACCGTCTCCTCATCTGCGACGTGGGTCGTCTCCGCTCCCACACCGGCCTGTGTGTCGTCGGGTTCTTCGCCGAGCGCCGAACCGAGGTCGACGTCCGGCCCCTGGAGAAGGCCAACTCCGAGATAGTCACCGAATTCGCCAACTACCCGGGGATCCTCACCTATGCCTCGGTGGAGCTGCCAGACGGGCATTGGGGCAACCTCGTGCTCCACGACGATCCGGTGGACACCGAGTACTGGCGCACTTCGAGAATGCACGCCAAGGCGGTGGAGACGCTCTCCCCGCAGCACTACCACAACGTTCGGATCCACAACGGCAGATTGACCGCGGGCATCTTCGACCGGCCGACCATTCGCATCGAGAAGACGAAGTACTTCGACTACAGCGGTGCCTCCGAATGGCGGGCTGAACGTGCCATGGGGCCCGCATAGCCTTGGATCTCGTTCTCTCGCCGGCCGGAGAAGAGGACTGGCCCGGCATCTGGGACATCTTCCGGGCGGTCGTATCCACCGGGGACACCTATCCCTATCCGCCGGACACCACCGAAGAGCAGGCGAAGACGATCTGGATGGCACCGTCCCACGTCGTGTCCGTGGCGAAGCTCGGAGACGAGGTCGTCGCCACCGCCTACCACCGGCCCAACATGTACGGGTTGGGCGACCACATCGCCAACGCCGGCTGGATGGTTCATCCCGATCACCAGGGCAGGGGCATCGGCCGTCGGTTCGCCGAGTACGTGCTCGAGCAGGCACGGGAGACCGGCTTCCAGGGGATGCAGTTCAATGCAGTGGTGGCATCCAACGCGGGCGCGGTGGCCCTCTGGCAGTCGCTCGGCTTCGAGATCGTGGGCACGGTCCCCGACGCCTTTCGCCACGCCCGGCTGGGGCTGACACCCGTGCACGTCATGTACCGGGGGCTCTAGAAGCTCGTTGTGGATCCCGTAGGCTGACGGCGTGAAGATCGTCGATGTCGAGACCTTCGTGGTCGCCAACCCCCCACCTTCGTTTGGTGGCCGTTACTTCACGTTCGTCAAGCTGACGGACAGCGAAGGCGTCATCGGGTACGGCGAGGCGTACGCCGGCACGTTCCACCCTGACGTCGTGACCAGGATGATCCTCGACGTGGCCGAGCGTCATCTCCTGGGCCACGATCCCTTCGACATCGAGTCGTTCTGGCGTCGGGCCTATGGCCGGGGTTACACCCTGCGGCCCGACCTCACCCTGATGGGCGTGGTCAGCGCACTGGAGATGGCCTGTTGGGACATCATGGGCAAGACGTTGGACCGGCCCGTCTACAAACTTCTCGGGGGCCAGTTGCACGAGAGCCTGCGTACTTACACCTATCTATACCCCGAGCCGGGCGATGACAGCAACGTTTACGAAGACCCCGTCCTGGCGGCGCGACGAGCTGCCGAATACGTCGACAGGGGTTTCACCGCGGTCAAGTTCGACCCGGCCGGGCCTTACACCGTGATGGGCGGCCACCAGCCCTCACAGCGGCGGATCGAGCTCTCCGTCGAGTTCGCCCGTCAGATCCGGGACGCGGTGGGCTCCGGCGCCGACCTTCTCGTCGGAACGCATGGGCAGTTC
>JBAVPF010000117.1:0-8676 GCA_049692815.1 Acidimicrobiia bacterium | reverse complement strand
GCCGTGGCCCTGGTGTCTGCGCTACGCGGGGTGCGTCTGGAATTGGAGTGCCCCCCGGCCGAAACCCAGGACTGCATCACCGGAGTCGACACCGACGTGACCGTGCCGGCAAGCCTCGGCGCCGCGCTGGACGCACTCGAGCAGGACAAAGACTTCGTCACCGACTTCTCCCCCGACTACGTGGAGGGGCTGCTGGCGGTGAAGCGCGCCGAATGGGAGCGGTTCGTCACACACACCACCGACTGGGAGTTGAGCGAGTACCTCGAGTACTACTGAGACGCCCAGCCCAGCATGCCGCCGACCGATCCCTGACTGCAATGAGCACGCATTAACCGTCTTCATTGCACATTGGGAAGGGAGCTGTATTAGCGACTGACGCGCCCATCGAGTCGGCCTGATTCGATCGAATCAGTCTTCGACACCCGATTTGACCAACTCGTGCAATACCCCTGGTTCTATAGGCCCATACCGGTGACTAGTCACCTGGCGCGGTTTGAAAAGGGCTCTCTACTCAGACCGGCCTCATGTCGATCCCAATCACAGAGATCGAAAGGATCACACGAAGGGAATCGACATGGCATACGTCATCGATACATCAGACAGACGTCGGCGACGCGCTCTCCGGGCAGCGGCTCCGCTGGCAGCCCTTCTCGTGGCTGCCCTGCTCGTTTGGCAGGGAAGCAACGCGGCATTCAGCGCCATCACCGACAACACCGCCAACGCGTGGACGACCGGCAGTCTCACATTGACCAACAACGGTGGAGGAACGACCTACGCAGCGTCCACCACAGGCATCTTTGCCGAGACCAACCTGAAGCCGGGCGACACCGGTGCCAAGTGCATCACGGTGCACTCGGATGGCACGCTGCCTGGCAGTCTCCGCATGTACCGGGGAGCGGTGACCGGCACCAACAGCGCAGCTCTGGCGGCGGTTCTCGACGTCAGCGTCGACGCAGTCGTCGTTGGCGCGGCCACCAACGTCCAGGCCGACTGCACCGGATACACCGGTGGCACCTCGGGAGCGGTCTACAACGGCACCTTGAACGCGATGAGCACCACCTATGCCGGCGCAACCGGCACCTCGGTCGCCCTCACGGGAGGGGCCCAGCGTGTCGTCTATCGCATCGGCTGGACCGTCAACTCGAGCGCAGGCAACAGCGTCCAGAGCTCGTCGGCGCAGGCCGACCTGGTCTGGGAGGTCAACTAGACACTCTTCTCCCGCGCCCCGCACGTCCGGCCCCGGATCCCGCCTCCCCGGGGCCGGGGCCGGGGCCTTTTGAGAGGGAGTGAGGATGACAGCGATCACAGAGCCGATACGGGATGAGGTGGGGGTCAAGGCCTCCTACCCGACCACACGCCTCATGGCGGGGCTCCTGGGCCGCTCGTGGCTGTGGTTCCTGGCAGCGTCTCTGGCCATCAGCCTCGCCCCAATGCTCTTCGGCTGGGCCTCGTTCGTGGTGGTCAGCGGCTCCATGGAGCCCGCCATCAATGCCGGGGATGTCATCATCGCCTCACCCGGATACGACCCACTCACGGTCACCGGTCGAGTGGTGACGTTCGAGGACCCGATCAGGAAGGGGAACGTCCTGTCCCACAGGGTCGTCTCCGTCGACGAGCATGGCTATCTGGTGACCCGGGGTGATGCAAATCTCACCGTCGACGGCACCCCGGTCGCCCCCGAGGCAGTGGTCGGAACGGGGCGTCTGCTGGTTCGGTTCGTCGGCCTGCCGGTGTTGTGGGTGAGGACCGGGAACTGGCTGCCCCTTATGATTCATCTTGCTCTGGTCCTAGGTGCGATCGTGGCCACCGCCCTGGATCACGAGCCCGCCTACAAAGGGCCGACTCTGCGGTCCAGGATCAGCCAGCACGAACCGCGTGACCCCAGCAGGTTGTGGCAGAGAGCCGCTCCCACCATCACCTTCGTCGTTGCCCTGCTGATCGGAGTGGGCTCGACCCTCGGCACTGCCGGAGGCGAGGTGACCACCGCTTCGTTCACGTCGGCCAGCCTCAACGATGCGAATACATGGTCGGTGCCCAACTGGTCGTACCGCGACTCGGTGCTGGGCTTCGGCCCCTATCTGTACTGGATGCTGGACGAGTTTGGCACCGCCACGACCGCTGCCGACTCATCCGGGAACGGGCGCACCGGGACCTACAACCCAGGAGGCACGTCGACCTACTTCACCAGGCTCGCCGACGGTGCCCTGGTGACCGACACACCGGACGGAGCGGTGCATCTCAACTCGGCCGGCTCCTGCATCAACACCACCTCGACCACCGGCATCAACGCCCCCCAGGTCTTCACTGTGATGGCATGGTTCCGGGCGTCTTCGACCTACACCGACGGGGGGAAGATCCTCGGGTTCGAGCGTCCTCGGACCGGAGTGCTCACCCCAACCGCCGGCGCCTACGACAGACAGCTCTACATGGACGGCAACGGCCGAATCTGGTTCACCGTCTACAACAACACTCACGTGACGCTCAACTCGGCGGCCGGCTTGAACGATGGTGCCTGGCACATGGCGGTGGGCACGCAGAGCGCGTCCGGCATGCGTCTCTACATCGACGGCGCCATTGTCGGGTCCAACACCAACACGGCCGCCGAGACCCAGACCGGATGGTGGCGAGCCGGGTGTGGCAACCTGGCCGGGTGGGGTGGCAACTGGGGTGGCCCCAACAACCCGGGTACGGACTCCGGGGTCACCCAAAACCGTACGTTCCAGGCGGACATCGACGAGATCACGGTTTTCACCACGGCCCTCTCCTCCCAGGACGTCGCCTTCCTCTACTGGTCCCGCTGAGTCCCACGGACACAAGGGCATCTGGCGACCGACTCCAGCCGGACGCGCACCCATAGAATCGGATGAGTCCCGGCATGTCATTGGGGCGCGCCGGGCACACGAATCGTCACAGAGCCCAACTAGAAGCCAGAGAGGTCGACATGCTCGAGGAGACTTACGGAATGACCGCGACGACCGGTCTGAGCCCGGAAGAGGCGGAGAATGAGATCAGGAGCGCCCTGGCCGAAGTGGGATTCGGGATCCTGACCGAGATCGACGTGAGCGCCACACTGGCCGACAAGATCGGAGTGGAGTTCCGCCCCTACAAGATCCTCGGGGCCTGCAACCCGCATCTCGCCCACAGGGCACTACAGGCCGACGAGCGGATCGGCCTGCTACTGCCGTGCAACGTCATCGTTGCCGAGTCGGCTGAAGGGGGGACCGTCGTCTCCATCCTCGATCCCAACGTGATGGAGCGCGTCGCCGACGCGGAAGGCATCGCCGAGATCGCCGATGAGGCCCGTTCCCGGCTGGAACGCGCTCTTTCGTCCATTTCCTGAGCCACGGCGCGCAACACCCGTCCGCACCCAGCAGAAACGGTCAACGAAGGCTGTAGACCTTCTCCTCGACCTTCACCCGTTTCCACCACAGGACGAGTATCCCCAGCAGCATCACGCCGATCGAGACCCAACCGTTGCGAGAAAGGCCGAGGAACCTGAAGGTCGTGTCGGTTCGGATCAACTCCATGAGGAACCGGATCAACCCGTACCCGAAGAAATACACGCCGATGAGACGGCCTCTCATGGACGGGTAGCGCTTGCCCACCCAGATGATGAAGAAGGCGAGTGCGACGTTCCACAGCGCCTCGTAGAGGAAAGTCGGGTGGAACGTCTCGTAGTTGGCGTACTGCGGAGGCCGGTTGACCGGATCGATCTCCAGCCCCCAAGGCAGGCTCGTCGGTGTCCCGAAGAGCTCCTGGTTGAAGTAATTGCCGAGCCGGCCCATCGCTTGGGCGAACGGAACCGCCGGTGCCACCGAGTCGAGGAAGTCGGGAAAGCTCGTGTCCCATTTCCGGGTATAGACGAACATGACGATCGCTCCGACGGTGAGACCCCCGTAGAGGGCGAGACCGCCCTCCCACACAGCTATCACCTTCCACCATTCGTCGACGAATCGGGACAGATGCGTCGAGACGTAGGCGAGCCGGGCTCCGGCAAAACCCCAGGCGACCACACGAATGACGATCCGCTCCGCAATCTCGGGATCACCGCCTCTGGCGGTGAATCGGTTCCTCGTGACCAGCCAGGCGATGACGACTCCCGTCATCACGAATATGCCGTAGAAGGTCACCCGAAGCGGCCCGATATGGAAATCGTCGATGGGTGGCGATGGGATGAATCCGAGCAAGGCCGACATCATGCCGTCTGAGCCTCCTTGGCCGACCACCTGAACCACATCACCGCCAGGGTCGACCACACGATCGGCGTGGTCCCTATCTTCATCACGATTCCGGCGAGCTGCTGATCCTCGATAGCCGTGAGTGACCCGATCCGCGGAGCGAGCTCGTAGGTCCGGTAGATGGGGATGGAGGTGAAAGTGAGGAAACTGGCCGGGATCACCGCCACGACACTGGTTGTGACGAACAGATAGGCGATCTTGCCCCATGCCGATCTTGCCCGTGCCTCGGGGAGAGGTGCGACCACGGGCAGCCACAGCACGACACCCGCCAGCATCCAGGTGACGTCCATGGCGAATGACCCGAACTGATTGGACCGCAGCGTGTCGACGGTGGCGGGTGCATGAGTCAACAGCAGGATGGTGTTGTAGAGGAGCCCGGACACGACGAGGGAGTTGCCGAGCCAGACCACCGCTCTCCTCAGATGTAGCCGCTCCACCACCTGCCTCGCCATCCACTCAGGAGTCCCCAGCATGAGCAGCGGCGCTGCCACCAGCGTGTAGAGAAGGAACTGTGCCATGTGCGCCGAGGCGAGATAGCCGGCTCCCAACGTGCCCAGCGGCCAGTCCGTTGACGCCCAGAATATGAGCATCCCCGCCAGGAACTGGGCCAACTTCTTCTTGTTGACCACTTCGCCGTGCCGTCGCAGTGCCCTGACGTAGAGGACCAGAGGGACGAGGGTGGCGACCCAGATGCCCGGGTACGGGATCCACTCCCACGACCAGGGACGACCCAGGGCGGTGCACCACCAGGTGATCATCCGAGACTCCGCACGTAGTCGACCAATTGGTCCACCTCGGCGTCGGAGAGACCAAAGGTCGGCATGCGGTTTCTGTATCCCTCGGCGACGTCCGCCTGAGGGTCGGTGATGGCTCTCCTCACATACTCCTCGTTGGCGACAACCGTACGGCCATCCTCGAGCAACACCTCGCTCCCCCACAGGCCTTCGAGTGTGGGGGCATACTCGGTGTCGGAGGAGCCATGACAGGCAAAACACCCGACCTCGGTGGCCAGATCCACCCCCGCGACCTCATCCGTTCCCCCTCCGCACGCTACGGGCAGCAAGGCGACCAGGGCCAGGATGATCCGGCCGGCCCTGATCCTCATCCACCCATGTCCATGGTCTCACTTGGGTCGACCACCTCGACGTCCACGGTCATCTCACCAGCCTTCTCCCAATCCAGGGTCACTTCGACCATGTCACCCACGTCCAGCCTCTCCGCATCCACGAGCATGAGGTGATAGCCCCCCGGCTCCAGAGTCAGCTCACCACCTGCAGTGATATCCAAGCCGTCGACCGGCTGCATCCCCATGGTCCCGTCATCGGCCATCGTCGACTCGTGGATCTCTACCGAGGCGGCCACATCGGTGGAGGCGCCGATCAGCCTGTCTGCCTGCCCGCCGGAGTTCGACGCGGTGAAGTAGACCGCAGCGTTCGGGCCGGTCGGCTGGCCCATCCTGGCATCAGTGACGACGATCCCGTCACTTCCGCCACCACAAGCGGCGACGGACAGAGCCACCACCGCCACGATTGCCACGACTCTTCGCATGACGCTCCTTTCAACCCATCCCAGCAAGGATCTGCAGATCGTTGCTCCATTGACTCTGTCTGATCCCAAACGGGTAGATCGAGTAGTTCAGCCCGTCCGGTGCGTAGGCGATGACCCAGGCGGCGTGGTTCATGGTGTAGTCGGTTCCCTCTTCCGCCTTGACGGCACGGGGGACATTGGCTGCGTCCTGTGCCGCCCCCAACTCCTCTTCGGTGCCGGTGAGGCCGACGAACCGGGAGTCGAAGTTGTCCAGGAACGCCCGCAGTTTCTCCGGGGTGTCCCGTTCCGGGTCGATCGTGACGAACACGACAACGGAATTCCGGGCAACATCGGGAAACTGGTCGAATACCTCGGCGATCTGGGCCATGTGCACCGGGCAGATGTCAGGGCAATTGGTGTAACCGAAATAGAGAAGGGCCAGCTTTCCCTCGGTCTCTGCCGCAAAGTCGAAGGGCGTCCCCTCGGTGTCGGTCAGGACGAATGAGGGCTTGGGCTGCGGTGGGTCGACGACCAGGCCTTGCAGCTCATCGGAGGCAAAGCCGGCCTGACAGGCGACGAGCAGTGAAGCCAAGAGGAGGCCCAGAGCGAGGAGCCGAATCGCCTTGCCGAATCGGGATGACATCGAGACGTCATCGTGGTGCGGACTGGGGGCTTATTCAAACCGCAGCCCGTCAGCGCACGGGCTCCACGCCCAATTCCCCCATCAAGGCGCGCACCCGGGATTCGATGTCGTCACGGATGGGCCGGACCTCTTCGACCGTCAGCCCGGATGGGTCGTCGACAACCCAGTCGACATACCGCTTCCCAGGGAAGATCGGGCAGGCATCCCCACATCCCATGGTCACGACGACGTCCGACGCTCGGACGATCTCATCGGCCCAGGGCTGCGGTATCTCCTTGCCGATGTCGATCCCCTTCTCCGCCATGGCGGCGACCGCCGCCCGGTTGACCTCGTCGGTAGGCTCGGAACCGCCGGAGAAGACGTCGATCCGATCTCCGGCCAGGGCACGCATGAACCCGGCAGCCATCTGCGAGCGGCCGGCGTTGTGGACGCACAGGAACAAGACACTGGGATTGAGCCCGGTCTCCTCGTTCTCCAGCCGTATCACGGCCCTGATCCGGTCGGTGGCAAATCGCTCGGCGAGAAGCGGTATCCACTCGGTGTTTCGCGCTTTCGCCAGAAGCACGTCGAGGGAGTCGTAGAGGAACCGCTCGATGGTCTCGAGGTTCAGCTGACCTTCGAATCGCCGCTTCAGACGTTCCGCACCCTGACGGATGTGCAATTGCTCGCTGACGGTCAGCCGCCCGCTTTGGCTCTCGACGGTCATCCTGTAGTCCTTTCTCTCTCGATCATGTCGGCCAGTCGCTCCACACGACGGCTGATGTCGGCAAATACGCTTCTGAAGCTCTCGATGCGGCCCGCATCCACGGGATCGGGAATCGACCAATGGAGACGCCCGCTCGGGAAGGGCAATCTCGACTCCCGGGCCCGGTCACACACCGAGACCACGAGATCGGCTCCGCGCTCCACGGCGTCGTACGCCTTCGGGACCTGGTCGGCGAGGTCGACACCCAACTCGGCCGCGGCCGCCACGGCCTTGGGATGGGGCCGTCTTGCGGGCACGGTGCCCGCAGAATCCGCTCTGATACCGAATTCAGAGAGCAGTCTCTCGGCGAATAGGGATCGCGCCGAGTTGTGTGTGCACACGAACAACACCGACTCCGCATGGATGCTCGGTGGCGCAACAAGCCCTTCGAGAGCTTCGAGCCGGGTCGACACGTAGCGTCTGCGCCCGTCGCCAGACGAGACCCTCCTCGTGACGAGGCCTGCCTCCTCGAGCACATCGAGGTGATGCGCCAACAGGTTGCTGTCCATGTCGAGGAGCCTGCCCAGCTCATGCGGAGAACGATCGTCCAGCCAGAGCGCGTCGACGAGCTTCAACCGGGTCTCGTCGCCGAGAGCGGCATGAACACGGGCACGGTCGGCCAGTCTCATTATCTCAAACTATATTGACTCAATATCCCTTGGGCAAATCGGGAGCACAGAGAGGCGCGATCTGGTCTTAGACAATCGATCGGGGTAGGTTGATCCCGTGAAACGATTCTCCCCAATGATCGTGCTCGCCATCGCAGCGGCGGCCGTCTTGGCTCTCCTGCGCAACGGCAACGAGTCGGAGCCGGCAGAGGACTGGACACCGGTCGAACCTTCGTGAGAATCGGCCTCCTCGTCACCGGAGACACATCGGTGCGAGCCGGGCACTCACTGGCAGCCCACCCCGGAATCGACGAATTGGTCGTCATCGGCCCGGCACGGTCGAAGAGCTTCAAGGTCGCCGATACGGCAGAAGGATGCGACTTCCTCATCGGATGTGGCGAACAGGCGCCGAAGATGGCCAGGCGACACGGCGTGTCCCTCGTCTGGGATGGTGACCAGCCCGCCAAGGGAGTGGCAGTCTGGGGTGCTTCCCCTCTCGGGCTCGTCCTCGCCCTGGCAGCGAGGGAGGACGATCCCCGTCTGGTGGCGGTGGCCCACAAAGCCTTCCCTGATGGGGCCACCGACCGTTTCACCCGATTCCCCGAGCCCGTCGGGCGGGCTGGCGTCCACGACGAACGGCCAGATGGCAAACCGGTCGCCGTCGGCAGGTCGAGAAACCAGTTCTCCGCATGTCTCGTGGAAGGAGCGAGCCGACGTGTCGCAATCGTCGACGATGGATCCTTTCTCGCCGGCATCTCATTGGCCGCCGCGGTCGCGGTGGCAATGGAGGGTGGAGGAGCGGTCTGGGACTCGGCCCTCACCTATCTCGAGGCCGCCACCGCCATGGGCCTGGTGATGGCCGAACGTTGATGGTCGGCCGACTTGGTACCTGGTACTCAGTACTCGGTACTAGGT
>JBAVPF010000116.1:0-1687 GCA_049692815.1 Acidimicrobiia bacterium | reverse complement strand
CGATGAGACCGGCTCGCCAGCTGCGGCCGGCGGGTAGGTGTCCACGGCTGCGGCCAGAGCCGCGGCGTCGGCGGCGTTCTCTGCCTGAGTCCTCGCTCCATACAGGGACCCGACGGCGGCGACCGCGACACTGAGGATGATGGTGACGGCCATGACCCCGGCCATCGCAACCGTCATCGACCCTCGCTCCGTGCTCAACGCTCCACGCGCATGGATGCCGACGCCGAGACACTCACACCCAGGTCTTCGAGGAAAGGGATACCGAGAATGTGCCGGTAGGTGGCAGTCACCTTCGCCGGCCGACCCACCACACTCGGTCTGCTCACGGCGATCCGGACCCTGTCCCGATCCTCCGGGGCGAGCGCGTCACGCACCGCCTCCACGGCCTTGGCCGGGTCGGGTGTCGTTGCGGCCACTCTGGCCCCTTCGCGAACGGCTCCCAGAAGCTCGACGCGGGCGCGAGCCACCGAGATCACCTGGATCCCGGCGGCCAGCACCACGATGAGCAAAGGGACCACGAGAAAGAACTCGACGGTCACAGATCCTCGATCTCGTCTCAGAAGGCGCCCGCCACCCACGAGATGACCTTGCCGAAGAGATTGCCGAGCAGACCACCTCCGCTGCCTGACTGCACCCACTTGAGGGCGATGATCGCCAACGCGGTGGCGGCCAGGATCACGAGGAAGTACTCGACGGTCGCCGAGCCTCTCTCAGACTCGGCTCGGGCAATCACCCAGCTCCAGATTCGTGTCATGGACACTCCTTCCATTCCGGTTACCGACCGGTGCGGGAGGAAGTGCGGAAGTCACGAGAGGGCTCCGGTGAGATCCTCGAACATGGCGAGAAGGGACGGGGCGTACATGAAGAGGAGCATTCCCGGCAACATGAGGAGGGTCACCGGGATCATCAGCTTCACCGGGAGGGTTCGCGCTCGCGCCACGCGACGCGTCTTGTCAGTGAGGAGCTCGGCATCGAGCATCCTGGAGACGGTCCCACCGAGCGATGCCCCGCTTCGTTGCGCCCGGGCGAGCTGGGCGATCACCGGGCGGAGGCTCTCGTCGGCGACGGAGAGTGAGCCCACCAGACCCGAGACGCGTGCCACCCGGGCGACGGTGGTCAGATTGCGGTATGCGGGCAGCGCCCCCGAGACTTCGATCAAGGCGGCGAGAACCGACATCCCGGATCTGAGCTCGACCAGTAGGAGAAGCAGGACGAGGCTCAACGACGGGTCGTGGCTGCGTCGGGCGACTATCCCCCTCCAGACGTAGGGCGCCGCCCCACCCAGGATTCCACCCAAGGGCCCTGCAATGATCAGGCCAACCGAGGCGACGACGAGCGAGACCACGGATCAAGCCCTCCAGGCCACGAAACAGGCGATCAGCAGTCCCGTCAAGAACAGGCCAAGGCCGAACAGGGCCACGATCCTTTGTTGGGAGGAAGCGAGCAGAGATCGCACCTCACCCGAGGCAAAGCGGTTGAGGACGAAGACCATCGGAGCCCCGACCAGCACCGACGCCGCGGCGCGACCCGGAGCGGTGGCGACACGCACCTCGTGTCTGATCTCGGATCGGGCCAATGCGAGAGACCCCAGCTCTTCGAAGATGTCGGCTGCGGCGCCACCCGAGCGTGCCGCGGCGGCGATGGTCAACGCCAGCTCCCCTCTGATCATTTCGTAGTGGCCGGCGAG
>JBAVPF010000115.1:0-5249 GCA_049692815.1 Acidimicrobiia bacterium | reverse complement strand
GTGCTGTTCATCATGCCGATCGCCCTCGGCTTCTTCGGGCCCGACGCATGGCTGGAGCGGAAGGTCGGCGAGCGTCGCATTGCGATGCTGAAAGCTCTGCCCGACGTTCTCGACCTCCTGGTGATCTCGGTCGAGGCCGGTCTCGGTTTCGACTCGGCTCTCTCTCGGGTGGTGTCGACCGTTCCAGGGCCTCTCTCCGAGGAGTTCTTCCGGATGCTCCAGGAGACCCGGGTCGGCGTGAGCCGTCGCGACGCCATGCGCCATCTCATGGAGCGCACCGACCTCGATGAGCTCCGCTCCTTCCTCCTGGCCATGATCCAGGCAGAGGCGTTCGGTGTCACCATTGCCCGTGTGTTGCGCGTCCAGGCCGACGAGATGCGGGTCAGGAGACGTCAGCGTGCCCAGGAGAAGGCGTTCGCCGCACCCGTGAAGCTCGTCTTCCCGTTGGTGTTCTGCATCTTCCCCGCGTTGTTCATAGTGCTCCTCGGCCCTGCGGCCATCTCGATCTCCGAGAACTTCATCAACAGATGAACGAGACGGCTTCCCGGCCGTCCACACGCCGTTTCTCGGTCGCCCAGTTGGTCCTTCTCATCCCCTGGGTGGCCCTCGTCATCGACGCGTGGTCGCCGATACGTGACAACTCGTTTCTATGGCACATCAGGGCTGGTGAGCTGCAGATCGAGGCAGGCTCGGTTCTCACCCAGGATCCTTTCTCGTTCACCAGGCTGGGGGAGACGTGGCTGACACAGAGCTGGCTCGCCGAGTTGTTCTACAGATGGGGGGAAGTCTTCTCCGGGGGTCTGGGATTCGTGCCGCCGATGATGCTCGCGCTGTCGACTGTCACCTTTGCGTGCATAGGGCTGGTCGCCTACCGACGGTCCAAGAGCATCACGTCCACGGCGATCGTGCTGCTTCTCAGTGTCGTCCTGATGATCTCGTTCCTGGTTCCTCGGCCGGTTGCCTTCTCCTTCGCCCTCTTCGGGCTGACTCTGGTGGCCTGGGAGACTCCAGTGGCCCGCTGGGCCCTTCCCTTCATCTTCTGGATATGGGCCTCGATGCATGGCAGCTTCGCCATCGGCCTCGGTTACGTCGGCCTGATGCTGATCGCAGAGAAGGAGTGGAAGTGGCTGCCCACAGCTGTCGTCTCCGGACTCGTCACCCTGCTCACCGCTCATGGCATGGGTGTCGTCAGGATGCTGCTCGACTTCGCCGATGCCAGGCAGACACTTTCTCTCCTCAGCGAGTGGCAACGTCCACAATTGACCTCTCCGGTCTTCGCCCCGTTTGTCATCGGGCTCGCCCTCATCCTGATCGCCCTGGTGAGGCGTCGGATGTCGTTGCTCTACCTGGTACCGGCAGTTCCATTCGCACTCCTAGCCTCGACGGCCCTTCGGGCCGTGCCACCGGCGTGGCTTGGCATCGTTCCCCTGGTTGCCCATTCCCTCGGGCGGGGTCGGGTCGGTGAGGGCAAGCGAATATCGGTTGTTCCCGCGGTCTTCTTCGCCGGCGTGGTCGTCGTCCTCCCGTTTCTGGTGCGTGGCGACGGCGGGTTGTCAGAGACCAGATTCCCGGTCGCGGCGGCGCAAAGGCTCCTCGACGTGCGGACATTCCACGACGACAGGGCGGGGGGATATCTGATCTGGTCGATGGGACCCGACTTCAAGGTCTACCTCGACGATCGCGCCGAGTTGTACGGTGAGAGGATGGCTGAGTTCGTCGCAGTCAGAGATGGTGACTCTCCGTGGCAGCCGGTGTTCGAGCGTGACGGGATCGAGCAGGTGCTGCTGCCGGCGGGTTCCGAGCTGGCCACCTCGATCGAGGGCGAAGGCTGGTCGACGGTGTACGAGGACGCCGATTTTGTCGTCCTGCGCCCCTGAGAGGGCCTCAGCGGGCTCTCAGGCCACCTTCAGACGTCTGCGCACGAGAAGAAATGGGCCGAATAGGCTCAAACAGCAGAAGGACCCGCCGAAGCGGGTCCTTCTGTCTAGATGCTTGTGTTATTAGTCGAGGCTAGAACCGATCTCGCTGAAGGTCTCGGAGACCGCATCACCGGCGAGCGACACTGCTACCAGCGCCACAATGGCGATAAGGACCACGAGCAGGGCGTACTCAACCATCGAGGCACCCTTCTCATCCTTCAACCAGGTCGTTGCCTTGGTCCACAGAGCAAGCATTGAACCCCTCCTTGGGTCAGACAGTTACTGGCTTGCAGTGGGCAAAGTAGCCCACAAGGCGCCCGAAACAATGGGTCCCGGGAACCATCAGCTACGAACCTGCGTCAATCAGATTCGAACTGATCTCGGAATAGGTCTCCGAGAGCGCACTTCCAGCGAGTTGGACCGCGACGAATGCCACGATGGCGATCAGAACCACGAGGAGTGCGTACTCGACCATCGAGGCGCCTTTCTCGGTGTTCAGATGTGTCATCAAGCGGGTCACGAACGTCCCTCCTGTAAGTTGCACTAAAGGTTACGGCCGATTTCGGCCGGTACTGATGGGCCTAGAGGCTCATACGTGTTCTAGGAGGGTTTGGCGATCCCGAGCCGTATCGCCTCTATCGCCGCCTGGGTCCGGTCGCTCACCGCCAGCTTCTGGAATATGGAGGCGAGGTGGTTCTTCACCGTCTTCGGCGATATGTAGAGACGGTCGGACAACTCGTCGGTGGCCGACACCCCGGCAGCCAGCAGCTGGAGTATCTCCCGCTCGCGCGCCGTCAACGAGGCCGCGCCGGGGTCCAATTGGGCCTCGCGATAGGTTTCCAACAGCTCGTCCCGCTGTTCGTCGTTGAGGTCCAGGAGGTTCTTGCCGTCGGCCACGGCGCGGACCGCTGCGGCCAGCGTCGTGAGCGGGACACCTTTCGAGAAGAAGCCCTTGGCACCGGCCTCGGTAGCGCGTTGACGCTGCTCGTCCGAGGCGTGCATGGAGACCACGATCGCCCGCGATCGCATACCGAGGGAGGAGATGGCGTCTATCCCGTCGCCGCCCGGCATCTCGATGTCCACGATGCAGACTTCGGCGGGTTGGGTCATGAGGGCATCCTCGAGCGCCGGCCCCGAGTCGACGACACCCACCACGCGGGTGTCGGGAAGGATGTTCAGCGCTTGGCTGAGCCCTTCGGCGAACAATTGATGATCATCGGCGATCATTACACGGATCATCGCGACCCCCATTCAACAGTCACTGCGGTCCCCACTCCTGGTTTTGAATCGAATTTGATGGTGGCCCCGATCTTGGCGGCGCGCTCACGCATGCCGGTGAGCCCGTAGTGGCCCTCGGGCTCGTCTTCCGGATCGAAACCGCGCCCGTCGTCCACCACCGAACAGCTCCCGTAGGCACGGTCGACCTGACCCGAGATGACGATCTTGGAGGCGCTGGAATGCCGGTGTGCGTTGCGTGCGGCTTCGGAGATTATCGAGGTCAGGTCTCCGATCTGAGCCGGGCGTGGGGGCCGTCGCTCGTCCAGGTCGACGACCACGGGAGGCTCACCTTCCAGCACCGATATCGCCTGGAGGATTCGGGCGGTGAGGGTTGGCCCGGGGGCGTTGCGGAGGTCGGCGACGGACGCTCTGACGTCTTCCACCAGCTTGGTCACGTTCGATCTCAGGACCTGGAGGTCGGCTGCCACATCCGGCTGGTCGGCCTGTTGCATGGCGGTCATGTCGAGGGCGAGGCCCAAAGAGGCGAGGGACGGGCCGATCTCGTCATGCATCTCCCGGGCGAGCCTGATGCGCTCCTCGGCCACGGCGGACCCCACGATGTCTTGCAGGAGCTGGAGATTGGCGAAAGCCAGGCTCACCGGGTGGATGATGGCTGCTATCTCGGCCAACTGCCCTGGTGTCAGTGGCTCTGAGGTGGTCAGTTCCATGTTGCCGACGTCGTAGTCGGACGTCGACAGCGGGATCTCGTATACGTGCCCGTTCTCGTCGGGGATCCCGCGGGCAGCGAGCACCACCGAGCCCTCCTCACCCTCGACCGCGAGCTTGCCGGCCGACCCGGGGAATCGCTCCAGGATGGTGTCGAGTGTGTCGGCCCCCACCTCGATCGCGTTGAGACGCCCGCTGGAGACGTCTTCGGACAGCTTCAGGAGGCCATTGTGTATCTCCTCCAGTCGGGCGAGACGCTGTGTTGCGGACTCCTTCTCGTGAGCCAGTGTCGTCGCCTGGAGGTGGATGTCCTCGAGAAGACGTCGGATCACGCCGACCAGGAGCACGAACACGAGGTAGAGGGCGATGGCCGGGGCCACTTCGATGAACGGTTCGTTGTTGGCCAACGTGACCAGGGTCAGCAGCGCACCGGCCAAAGCGCCGGTCATCAGACCGGACCGGAACCCTCCGTAGAGGGTGGCGAAGATCGGCGGGCCCATGGACAGCAGGAGATAGGGGCTGTTTGCGCCACCGGTCATCGTCAATGCGACCAGCACGACGATCGCACCGGTGAGGGATATCGCCTCGCCACCGAACCGGACCCTGAACCGCGATTCCGGTATCAGAGTCGAGCCGACCACGTACCCGCCGGCGATGGCCAGCGCCCCGAGGGACACGCCGGACCCGCTCGAGGCGACCAGGGAGGAGACGATCCCCACCGTAAGCGCCACCCACTGGCCGATGACCACGGTGCGGTGAACGCGCGACTCCCAGGGGGCAGGCATCGCCGACATGAGGAGAGGCTACCGTCGCCTCGCGTGACTACTCAGCAGCGTCGCTGGATACTCGGCGGGGGGTTGGCATCGGGGAAGTCCCTTGTTAGGGAGATGCTGGCGGATGCCGGGATAGCGACCATCGACGCCGACCGCATCGGTCACCAGATGCTGGCGCCGGGAGGTCCGGCGTTCGGAGAGGTGGCGAACACTTGGCCCGGCGTGGTCGTGGACGGCGAGATAAGCCGGTCCGCGCTTGCCCGAATCGTCTTCGAAGACCCTGCCGAGCTCGAGAGGCTCGAATCCATCACACACCCCCATATCTTCGACACGATCAGGAGGCGAGTGGAGGATCTCGACCCGCCGGTGGTCGTCGAGGTTCCCGTGTTGGCCCACGGTCTGACCCGTTGGAGCCTCATGGTCGTGGACAGCCGTCCGGAGACACGTCTGGCCCGGGCCGTCGAGAGGGGAATGTCAGAGCAGGATGCCGCGGCGCGGCTCGCAGCGCAGCCTTCGCGGGCGGAGTGGTTGGCTGACGCCGATCTGGTGATACCGAATCATCGGTCGCTCCGTGAACTGAGAGACTCCGTCGACGCCGTCGTCGAGCTTCTCT
>JBAVPF010000114.1:0-9606 GCA_049692815.1 Acidimicrobiia bacterium | reverse complement strand
CGGTGTCTCGATCCGTGATGGGCGGGGTCATGGCGGGGCCGAACCCGGGGGCTCAGTCGTCGAAGACGTGCTGCGGCGGCAGTCCCATCCGCTCGTTCAGTGTGTCTTCGCGGTCGTTGACGATGCGGTTGGCGATCTCCTCGGCGGCGTGCGTCAGCCACATGGCGGTGTGTGACCCGTCGGAGTAGTCCGCTTCGCAGAAGGCGTCGACCCGGTCCTGCTCGAGAAGACGTGCCGCCTGCTGGAACTCGGCCGGCGAGCCCGGACGGTAGACGGCATAGGTCCGGCCACCGTTGGCCTCGACGACGGAGAACACCGGCACGTCCGAGGGCCCGTCAGCGATGTAGATCATGTTCTGGAAGGGGACACGTCGATCCTCCCGTGCCACTTTGGCATTGACGTCGATCGACGGGTTCTTGTTGGTGCCCTTGTTGATCTCGAACAGCGCACGTGTCTTCGAGGTGTTGTCGATCGTGTAGATCAGCTGGCGAATCTCCCTCTCGGGGGAGAAGAGCTGACCCTGGTGCTCTCGATACCCGGGAGGCGCGACGAGCTCTGTGAACTCACACGCCCACACGTAGTCGATCTGGGGGGCGACGGCCGAGCCGAGAATCATCTGCCGAAGCCCGGTGGACACTATGTAATGCTCGAGCTGGATCTGGTGCTCGGCGAACCTGGGGGTGGCCTCGATGTTCTTTCGCATCAGCTCGAGGAAGTCGGGCATGCCGGTGTAGAACTCGACCTCGGCGCCCAACTGACGCAGTAGCTCGTTCCCGAGCCCTGGCATCCGACCCTCTCTGACGTAGGTGAGGATGTGGTTGAGGTAGAGATGGTCCCGCTGGATGAGCTCCGAGCCCCGTGAGCGGTAGAAGCTCTCGAGACCGTCCACCTCGGCCCAGAACTCTGTCTCGTCGATGTCGTAGTGACGAAACAATGGGCCCTGCATGTTGCCGGGTATCAGGGTTTTGTCGAAGTCCCAGATCACGGCGATGACGTTTTGGGGGAAGAGTTGGCGCGGCATGCACGCGAAAGGCTATCCGGTTATCCACAGCTCTCAACCCGCTGCGTAGCATTCGAAGATGGACGTCGAGCCGGTCACCTCCCAGAACTGGGACGATTTCCTGGCCGTAATGGGCCCGAAGGGTGGCGACGCCGGCTGCTTCTGCATGTTCTACCGGCTGAAGAGCAGCGATTTCGCCCGGACACAGGGCGAGGCGAACAAGAGGCTGATGAAGGAAATCGTGGATTCGGGAACCGTTCCGGGTCTGATCGGCTACCGGGACGGTGTCCCCGTCGGGTGGGTGCAAGTCGGGCCGAGAGAGTGGTACGGCCGTCTGCAACGGTCCCGGGTCACCAAGCCGGTCGACGACCGCCCGGCGTGGGCGATCACATGCTTTGTGATACCGAAGGAACATCGTCGGGCGGGCGTGGCGACCGAGCTGCTCGAAGCAGCGGTGGAATACGCCCGTTCCAAGGGTGCTCAGCTGGTCGAGGGCTACCCGATGATGCCGCGCACCGACGACGTCCCGGATTTCTGGGCGTGGATGGGTTTCGAATCAATGTTCGCCTCGTGCGGCTTCACCGAGGTGGCGAGACGCAGCGAGACCCGGCCCTACATGCGTCGCGAACTGTGAGACCGCTCAGCCCGTCAGGAAGCTGAGCCTGACCCTCCGCGAGGGGTTGTCCACGTTGGTGTCGACGAGGACGATCGACTGCCACGTTCCCAAGGCCGGCCTCCCTCCGACGACGGGGATCGTCAACGAGGGGGAGATGAATACCGGAACCACATGGTCGCGTCCATGACCAGGGCTGCCGTGGTCGTGACGCCAGAGCGTGGAGTCGGCGGGTAGAAATCTGTCTATCGAGTCGAGCAGGTCACTTTCGTTGCCGGCGCCGGTCTCCATCAGCGCGACTCCGGCGGTGGCGTGCGGGGCGAAGACGTTGAGGAGCCCGTCACCCTTGCCGACGCAGAAGGAGACGGCTTGGTGCGTCAGGTCGACCACCGTCTTCTGCCGTCCGGTCTCGACGGCGATCTCGATCGTCTCCATGGCATCTCGAACGATAGGGAAAGTCGGCTCCGGGGGCGACCAGGTCCTATCCGCGGGGTAGGTCGCAGGGCCATTCTCCCCTGGTGTGGACGATGACCGGAGGGCAGGCTGGTGGTGACCATCCGAATGAGCAGCATCCTCTCGGTTAATGAGCTTCGCAAGACGTATCGCGATCTCGTGGCCGTCGCCGACGTCTCCTTTGAAGTCGAGGAGGGGGAGATCTTCGGCATCCTGGGGCCAAATGGGGCCGGCAAGACCACGACCGTCGAATGCATTCAGGGTCTCCGCAGCTTCAGCGAGGGCGAGGTGTCGGTGCTCGGTCTCGACCCGAGACGGCATGCCGTCGAGTTGCGAAGGCGGGTCGGATCACAACTCCAGGAGTCGGCGCTTCCCGACCGAATCAAGGTCTGGGAGGCCCTGGATCTCTTCGGTTCTCTGAGCGCCGAAGGGCCGTCTTGGGATGATCTCCTCGTCGACTGGGGCCTCTCGGAGAAGCGCGATTCGCGATTTGGGAGCCTGTCCGGCGGCCAACAGCAGAGGCTCTTCGTCGCCCTGGCCCTGGTCAACGATCCCAAGTTGGTGTTCCTCGACGAGATGACCACGGGCCTGGACCCGGCCTCGAGACGGGTCGCATGGGACCTCATCAGACGGATGCGGGATAGGGGCACAACGGTGGTTCTCGTCACACATTTCATGGATGAGGCCGAGAGTCTCTGTGACCGATTGGTCGTGATAGACATGGGGACGGTGGTCGCCGAGGGGTCGCCACAGGCTCTGATCGACCAGCACGGCGACGGGCTGAGAGTGCGTTTCACGGCCAGAGGAGACGACTTCGGCTGGTTGCGGACAGTTCCCGACGTTCGGGAGGTGCATCGAGACCGTGATCGCTTCGAGGTCGTCGGCGATGGTGCCGTACTTGCCCACGTCGCTTCGGCACTGGTGGCCAGGGGGGTGGCCCCCACCGATCTGAGAGTGGATAGGGCCTCGCTGGAGGACGTCTTCCTTTCACTCACCGCCTCCGTAAAAGGTGGAGGATGAGACTCCTCTCCAAGATGACCTGGCTGGAGCAGAAGCTGTTCCTCAGAGAGCCTCTGACCGTCCTGTTCTCACTGGCCCTTCCCTTGGTCGTGCTGTTTGTGATG
The DNA here is from genome assembly GCA_049692815.1 of Acidimicrobiia bacterium. GTDB lineage: Bacteria > Actinomycetota > Acidimicrobiia > Spongiisociales > ZC4RG35 > JANQRA01. Next base: position 6,416 of record JBAVPF010000114.1, on the reverse strand, counting down.
GGAGGCGTATTCGGCAACGAGGCGACCGCCGAGGTGTATCGGGGTGTAGGTGCCATGAACTACTACGTGCCTGCCTACATCGCGTTGGTGACGGCGTCGGTGGGTCTGATCAGCCTGCCCACTCACATCGCCTCCAACAGGGAGCGCGGCGTCTTGAAGCGCTACCGAGCTTCCGGAGTTCCCGCCTGGTCCATGGTCACCTCCCAGATCCTGGTGACCTTCGTCATCGCAACGGTGTCGGCCGCTGTCCTCATAGCGGTGGCGATGCCGACTTACGACGTGGTTTTCCCGGACTCGCCGGCCCTGGTCGTCGCTGGGTTTGTCCTCGTCGGGCTCTCCTTCGCCGCCATCGGGGTGCTTCTCGGTGCCGTGCTCCCCTCGTCCCGGGCGGCTCAGGCGGTCGGAGTGCTGTTCTGGTTCGTGCTACTGATCGTGGGTGGCGCCGGTCCACCTCCCGAGGTGCTCACTGGTGCCATGGGTGCCATCGGTGACCTCACTCCGCTACGTCACGGGATCCAGGTCCTCCAGGACGGCTGGCTGAGCCTGGACCCTGGGAGGTCGTGGCCGATCGTCGCAATCGTCGCGGTCGTCTGTGGTCTCCTCGCCATGCGCTTCTTCCGCTGGGAGTAGCCCGACCTCAGACTGTCTTCTCGAACTCGATGAAGCCACCGCCTGCCCATGTCGGGCTGGGCGCTCCATACAGGCCGGTGGTGTCCGACCACCCGATCTCGTGTAGGTGGCCTTTCAGAGGGCCCCTAAGAAAGAGATAGAGCTGGGCGGCGTCGCGGTCATCGCTCTTGGCACGGACGCAGTGCTGGTCGTATCCCCAGTAGTCACCACCATCGATCAAGGCGATGCCTGTCTCCACGCTTTCCCTTGCCGCGGTTAGACCGTCCGGCTCGGGCGCGAGCGCCTCACCCGCAGGTGTCGCGTACCCGATTCCATGGTGGAACTGATCGCCGGTGGCGACGATCACGGCATCTTCGGCGAGCGCGGCTACCTCTTCGATGTTGGGAAGCTCGCCAGGTCTGCCCCCGGCGAGGAACGGGTATCGCTCGACGAGGCGACGGTCGCTGATGCCGCGTCGCCGGGTCTCGGCCTCCCAGAAGTGCCGGAGACTGCGCATGGCGTGGTCGCCTTTCCACTCCTCCCTGAAATCGAGACCAGGGCCCTGAATGCCCCAGAAGGGGTGATCCGAGGGGGACCCGCCGCCCGAAGACACATCTCGTCTGGCCAACTCCATCTCCTCGGTGAAGGCGTGGAGAACGCTGATGGCCAGCACGGTGGCTGCCCCGGCGTCCAGGGCGGCGTTGACCGCGGCGGCGACATGGACGCCACAGTCGGCCACGTGGACATGGGCGAACGTCACCACGCCGCCGTCGGCGAGTGTTCCGCTCAGGTCCCAGCGTCGGGCTTCGTCGAGCATGGCATAGGTCCCGGAGTCACCCAGGGCTTCGTGCTCCCTGCGGTAGATCTCGTTGACCGTCGTGCGAAAGGATGTTCTGTCCAGGTCGGTCATGCTCCCAACCCTACGACTGTGACGGTGAGGCCGTCCTCAGTGGCATCCCGTCCCTGCCCACACTGCACACCTCCACGACGGTGTAGGTTCGAGTCGGTTCAAAGGGGAGGCAGCCATGCCTGCAGCGCTGGGAACCAGCACGAGGGCAGGCGGCGGGGTGGAGCCGTCGCATCGAGAGGGCGAAGCGGGTCATGATTCGGGTCGCCAGCATCGGTCGCGCCCATCGAGAACCCAGACCAAGCCACTCGTTGTGGCAGTCATTGCCTTCACGATGGCGTCGCTCTTCGCCATGCGAGTCCTCTCGGCCGATGACTGGGACCCTTCGATCTTCGTCGGGTTTGGAGTCGAAGCAACTCGCACCACCGAGTATGCCGAAGATCGTCTGGGTCCCGTGTTCCTGCGCGAGAACCACGGCCACGACGGGAAGACGTTCTTCGTGCTCGCCAATGACCCGCTGCTGCTGAATCCGGAGGAAAACGCTGCGATTCTCGAACATCCTGCATACCGCAGCCAAAGGATGATGTATCCCCTGATGTCTTCAGCAGGCGGCTTGTTCAGCCCTGGAGCAATCGTGTGGGCGATGCTGGTCGTGAACCTCGTCGCATTGGGGGTCGGGACTTGGGCTGCGGGTGCAGTTGCTGCTGACCTAGGGGCATCGTCATGGTGGGGCCTCGGATTCGCGCTCAACCTGGGATTCGTCTCAGCTCTAGTCCTGGGCACGGCCGACATCGTGGCCGGAGCGTTCCTGTTTCTCGCCGTTCGCATGCTGATCGCGGGCCGACCCCGGTCAACGATCACCTTTCTGGCTCTCGCAGCTCTGACGCGCCCGTCGACGCTCGTCGTCGCTGTCGGGCTGACAATCTGGCTCTGGCAGCGCGGTGACCGAGCGCGGGCCAAGTGGGCTCTCGGTGCGCCGGTCACTGCGGTCGTCTCGTGGGCCTTCTACGTCCAATGGCGCTTGGGTTGGACGTCTGACGTGGAGGTTGGATCGTTCGGTCCGCCATTGCGGGGCTTCGTCGATGCGTTCCCGAACTGGTTGAACAACCCCGAGCACATGGCGGCGGGCCTGGCAATGCTGACTCTTGTTGCGCTGTTCGCCCGGAGAGCTCTCAGGGACCGGGCCTTGATCTCATGGGCCTTCTCGGGGTATGTGGTGATCGGTCTCCTCCTGGTGAAGCAGGTCTGGGCGGCGTACTGGGACGTCACTCGGGTGATGGCACCCATGACCACGGCATTCGTGCTGTTGGTTGCGGCGAAGGGGGCCCAGTGGCCGACTCCGGATCCGAACCGTGCATTGACGCCGCTCCAGCGGAGGTAGCAACGTCCGCTCTTGCTCTCGGGTTGGTGACATAGGAGTCCACACGGCATCGTCTCATATCACCGTTATCCTGCCCTGAGGTGAAGCCAGTCACTCTCAGTCTTCTGTTGAGCCACCGCAGCCATCAGAAGACCCGCTGTCGATGACATCAGATCGCGGCGCTTTCGGCGCGCTCCGCGATCGGCGGTTCGGGCCATATCTCGCCGGAAACTTCGTATCGAACATCGGTAACTGGTTTCAGAACGTGGCGGCGGGGATCGTCGTCTACGAACTGACCGGATCGAACACCCTGGTCGGCCTGGTCAGCGTTCTCCAGTTCATGGCGACTCTCCTCCTCTCACCATGGTCGGGAGCTCTCGCCGATAGGTTCGACCGTCGCAATCTCCTGATCCTGGCCCAGGCCATCTCCGCGTCGGGCGCCGTGGGCCTCGCCATTTGGGTGGGTCTCACCGGGGTGGACGGATTGCCCGGCATCTGGCCTGTCCTCGTCGCCGGTGGGATCATCGGTCTTGGATATGCCGTGGGAGTCTCGGCGATGAACGCCCTGATCCCCGCTCTCGTGGAGCCTCGGGATCTCGATGAGGCCATAGCCCTCAACTCGGCCAGCTTCACCGTGGCCCGAGCCACAGGCCCGGCTCTCGCCGGGTTGGTGGTGGCAGCGCTCGGGGCGGGATGGGCATTCGGGATCAACGCACTCACCTTTCTCCCTCTCATCGTGATCCTGGCAATCATTCGGCAACGCCCGGTAGAGCGCTCCGGCAGTGATCGGTCGGTCCGGGCCGGATTCGCCTACGTGAAGGAGCGACCTGCCATGCTCTGGCTGGTCCTGGCCACGCTCACCGTCGGGTGGGCAGGGGATCCGGTCAACACTCTGTCCCCCGCCTACGCCGAGATGTTCGGAAGGGGCGAGGCCTTCATCGGATTGCAGGTAGCCGCCTTCGGGACGGGCTCGGCGATCGCATCCCTCGGTGTGAGGGTGGTCCGGGTCCGCTTCGGCACGGTTGAAACCGCCAAGACAGGAATCGCCCTGCTCGGCGTAGGTCTGATCGGATTCGCTCTGGCTCCGTCCGAGGTCGTGGTCCTGGTCGCCCTCTTCATCGCGGGGGTCGGTTTTCTCTTCGCGGTCACCACTACCAACAGCAATCTGCAACGTCGTCTCGACGAGAACATGAGAGGCCGGGTCATGGCCTTGTGGAGCATGGCGTTCCTCGGCTCACGACCCATTGCCGGCATCATCGATGGCGCCGTCGGTGACCTGGTCTCGCCGAGGGTCGGAGTGCTCACAGCAGCCATACCCTTGCTGGTCGGCTGGTGGGCCATGAGCCGTGTCGAGCCACACGATGGCCCGCGTGCAAGACGGGCCGCGGAGAGCCCTGAGGCCGAGCCGGGTCGGTGACACCGAGCCGCTGACCACGGCACGACTCGATTGTCGATCGGTACTGTTTCAACCAGGTGTCGTAGGAGGTCCCGAATGCCTCGTTCTTCGAGGAACATCTGGCTGCGCGTACTGGTGTGCATCTTTGTCGCCTCTGGAGTGCTGACGGCGTGTGGCGGCGGCGCGGCAGCGGTGCTGGAGGCCCCGACCGTCTCGATCTCCGTCGACGGTGACGCCGCAGACTGGGAGGACGTGCCAAGCGAGACGATCGAGCTGGAGCCGGTTCTCCGTCAGGACGTTCTGCCGCACACCGCCACCATCTCGGTGGCTCGCGATGCCACGAACGTCTACGTCCTGTTCGAGGTTTCGGACAATCTCACGTGGACCGAGGGTGATGTCCACAAGTCCGGTGCCGCCGCCGTGATGTGGCGAATCGACGATGCGGCCGCCACCCACATGGGCGCCGAAGCCGAATCACTGGGTGAGAGCCAGGGCATGGTGGACATCTGGCATTGGCAGCTGGAGTGCCCCGCCGGATCGACGTCGGGCGGCGCGGCCTCAGCAACCGACAACGGGGACGACCCGGTTTGTGACCTGGACGACGAATGGTCGGCCACCCCATCCGAACGGGAGGACGACGACGGGGACGGTGCGGAGAACTCCCTGCTCGGCGTTTGGAGTCACGATGGCTCTTCCTGGATCTTCGAGATCAGCAGGCCGCTCGTGACCGGCGATGCCAACGATGCCGACCTGAGTGAGGGTGGCAACCTCGCCCTCGCCTACTGGGACGGAGACAACGGCGACGAAGGCTGGGGGAATCTCCAGCACGTCGTCAGCTCCGACGCCGGATGGATCGAGGTCCGATTCGCTGACTGACCGGGACCCCGCGGAAACGGGTCTCACACCGATTATCCGCTGCCTCCACGGCCCACACAACCCCTGAAACCGGCGGCAGCGTGGAGCGCCCGGTGGGTAGTCTCCAGAACGATGAGCGAGGTCGGTCGGCACCTCGCCGGCGCCGCCGAGTGCTCCGGGCATGAGGCTGTGACCCGCTCAGGGAGGCTGCAGCGAGTTCTGCGAGGAGGTTTCGCCGCCCCGAAGACGGCGGCGTCGTCAGCATGAGTAGCACGGAGCCCGGGCCCATCACCGAGTCCACCGTCCCTCAGGACGTCGCAATCGAGGATGCCGAAGTCATGGCACCCGACAACGACGCGGAGGTGGAGCGGGTCAAGAAACGCATTCTTGACGCCCTCCTCATCATGGCGTCGGCACTGCTCCTCCTCCTGATCCTGGTGCTGCCGTTTGGCTGGACGTTGATCGAGTCCAGCCACGTGAGCACCCTCGTAGCTCCGATCGTCGCCATTCTCATTGCTGGATGCATCCTCACCTTCGGAGCTCTCCGTGGCACCAGACCCGAGATGAGGGTGACCATGGGGGGCTTCGGCCTAGGCCTCGCCGGAGTTCTGCTGGTGACGGGCACCATTCTCGCCCTGGTCTTCGGTGGGGGGCCTGGCGGTGGCGAGCCCCACGGGCCCGGCGGGACGGTCAGCATCCTCGCCACGGGCGACATCACGTTCGACCAGACGGCCTGGTCGGTACCCGAGGGCGAGATCACGTTCGTGTACGAAGACGGGGGCAATCTCCTCCACACGCTCGCCATCGAAGGAATGGAGGACGCGCTAGACCTTCGGGTCAGCGCAAAGGGCGATGTGGACAGCGGGACCGTCGTCCTGTCTCCGGGCGCCTACACCTTGTACTGCACCATCAAGGGCCATCGTGAGCAGGGCATGGAGGGGAAGCTGACCGTTGAGCCCGCTCCGGACGAGCCACCTCCTGACAGCGAGCCGAGCACATAGGGGCGGTTCTGCCCGACGAGCGCTGGTTGCGCTCACATAGGATGGGATGACAAAGGTCGGCGGCCCTCCGGGCGACATCCGAGCCACGGCTGTGTTTGGCGTTCAAAAGGGTATGCGAAGGAGGCTAAGTGATGACCACATTGAGAAGAGCTATCGGTCTGGCAGCGGTCGCGATGATGATCGCCGCATGCGGAGGAGGTGGGAACGCTGTCGATGTCTCCCTCTTCGAATGGGGAGTTGATCCGTCAGACTCGTCGGTATCTGCAGGGGATGTCACCTTCAACGTCTCGAACGACGGCGGCGAAGCTCATGAGATGGTGATAGTCAAGGGTGTTGCCCCTGCTGATC
>JBAVPF010000113.1:0-1714 GCA_049692815.1 Acidimicrobiia bacterium | reverse complement strand
TCGCGCTCATCGCGCAGGCAGGCGACATAGGCCGGGAGGCGAGGGACCATCTGGAAACAGTCCTGTCGATAAAACACAAGGCACAGTACGAACAGGCCGATCCAACGGTCGCGGAGGCGAAAAGGGCGATCCGCGCCATGCGCTCCATCCTCGAGCTCGCCGCTCGAGCCTGAGCCCTGCGGACTCCTCGCGGACTCTCCGACCCAACGCCCCAGGTCAGACAGCTGAAACCGTCGGTCTGAAAAACCGGAGGTCGACGGATCGACGCCGTCCCTGACCACCATCCATCTAGCTGCGTGATCGCGTGTTTCCATCTCCCGCGATCCTCCCCACGGCTCCCGCTTCAGGAACTGCATCGTCGGGACGGACGATCCGCCAACCCTCCGTCCGGCAGCCTCCTACATTCTCGCCGACGAGCGGACATCGGTCCCCTCGAGAAGGGCACAAGAGTCTGTCCACCTGACGGACAAGGTCTCGAAGTTCAGAGAGGAGCAAGATGAGCAACGATCACCCGGCGCATGAGACGGATGGTGTTGTGGTGGAGTCACTCGCCACCGTCGATCTCGGCCCCGAGATCGAGGGCATGGCCGGGCGTCAGCTTCGAATGCGCATGGTCACCATCGAGCCGGGCGGCGTCTTCGGGCCGATTCACGACCACATCGACAGGCCGGGCATCGTCTACATCCTGCAGGGGACGATCACCGACCATCGGGACGGAGCGACCACGGACTATGGGCCGGGAGTGGGCTGGCCAGAAGATAGGAACACCAAACACTGGTTGGAGAACAGGGGAACGATTCCGGCCGTGGAGATCTCCGTCGACGTGGTGAGAGAAGAGTGACGTCCGGTCGCTCGCTCAACTGCACGACCGACGGGGGTCCCGGATGGGACGACCACGAGGTGGGCCGGGGTCAGGCTTCCCTGTCGGGGAGCGGCCCGCCGAACTTCTCGAGCAGACCCGACATGGTGTCGCGTCTTGCCCGCAGCTTGTCACGGAAACGTGAGTTGTCGGTGTCGGCGATCTCGAAGCTGAGATCGCGCATTTCCCTGTCGAGGACCTGTTGCATCAACTCGACCTCGGCGTCCGTGAACTCCACCTGCATCTCCTGACCTCTTTCGCGGATGGTGGGTGCGAAGATAGCCCGATCCTAATGTGGAAGCCGGAGGCCTCATCGTGACAATGGTCCTTGCCCAAGAGAGCTCAGCGATTCTCCCAGTCGAGTTGGGGACCGTCGAGTGGACGATTCTCCTCGTGGTGGTGGGAACGGCGATTCTCGCCCTGGCTGCCGGCGTGGTGCTGGCCAGACAGACCATGGCGGCCGAAACCGGATCCCCCAAGATGGTGGAGATCGCCGAGGCCATACAGGAAGGGGCGGTGGTCTATCTGCGCCGCCAGTTCGGCACCATCCGTTGGATACTCATGATCCTCGTCGTCCTTGTCTTCATCACGACGAACGACGCGTTTGGGGACAACTTCGACGTCGCACTGGGACGTTCCCTCGCCTTCGTGGCAGGGGCGGTGATGTCGGGCCTGGCCGGCTATCTGGGCATGACGTTCGCGGTGAGAGGCAACGTGCGCACCGCAGCGGCAGCGCGACATGACCTCTCGTCAGCCCTGCGAATCGCCTTCAGGACCGGAGCCGTCGCCGGGATGTTCACCATCGGCCTCGGGCTGCTCGGAGCGACCATCATCTTCATGATCTACCAGGAGCGG
>JBAVPF010000112.1:0-6506 GCA_049692815.1 Acidimicrobiia bacterium | reverse complement strand
CCCCTACCCCGCGTCACACCGACAACGATGGAGGCAGACACGCAAAGTCCGCCGGCCATCAATACTGCCGACTTTCGCCGGAGTCTCGGGGGGGCGGGCGCGGCAGCCGCCGGCGGACCGGCGTCTGTTTGCGTGACGATCTTCGCTCAGAGCGGACCAGCGAGGGTGAAGCCCCTACCCGCGTCACACCGACAACGATGGAGGCAGACACGCAAAGTCCGCCGGCCATTACATGTGAGCGATGATCGCGGTGCCGAAGTCGGAGGTCGAGACCTTCGTGGCGCCTTCCATGAGACGCTCGAAGTCGTAGGTGACGGTCCTGGCCTCGATCGCACCCTCGAGACCGGCAATGACCAGGTCGGCCGCCTCGTGCCATCTCATGTAGCGGAACATCATCTCACCAGAGAGGATGATCGAGCCGGGATTCACCTTGTCCTGGTTGGCGTACTTGGGCGCCGTGCCATGGGTGGCCTCGAATACCGCCACTCCCGTGTCGTAGTTGATGTTTCCTCCCGGAGCGATCCCGATACCGCCCACCTGGGCTGCCAGGGCGTCGGACAGATAGTCACCGTTGAGGTTGGTGGTGGCGATCACGTCGTAGTTGGCGGGACGGGTCAGCACCTGCTGCAGCATGGCGTCGGCGATCACGTCCTGGACGAGGAGCTTGTCACCAGGGTCCCCGCCGCAGTCCTCCCATGAGACGGCCACGTCGGCGAACTCATCCTTCACCAGCTCGTAGCCCCAGAGACGGAAGGCGCCCTCGGTGAACTTCATGATGTTCCCCTTGTGGACGATGGTCACCGATCTCCGGCCTTCGCTCAGCGCGTATTCGATCGCCGCCCTGATGAGCCTCTTCGACCCGGTGACCGAGACCGGCTTGATCCCGATTCCGGAGTCCTCCCTGATGTCCCAGTCGTAGGACTCTTTGAGGAAGGCGAGAAGCTTGCGGACGTCGTCGGTGCCTTCCTCCAGCTCCTTCCCGGCGTAGACGTCCTCGGTGTTCTCCCGGAAGATCACCATGTCGACCGCGCCCGGGTTCTTGACCGGAGATGGGACGCCCTCGAACCAGCGGACGGGACGGACACATGCGTATAGATCCATGATCTGACGGAGCGCCACGTTGAGCGACCTGATGCCACCGCCCACCGGTGTGGTCAGCGGTCCCTTTATCCCGACGAGATTCTCCTGGAAGGCCTGCACCGTCTCGTCGGGGAGCCAGCTGCCCGTGTCGTTGAACGCTTTCTCACCGGCGAGGACCTCTTTCCAGGCGATCCGGCGCTCACCGCCGTACGCCTTCTCCACCGCGGCGTCGAATACGCGCACGGCGGCTGCCCAGATGTCGGGACCGATCCCATCCCCTTCGATGAAGGGGATCACCGGGTCATTGGGGACAACGAGGCCGTTGGGCCCCATCGTGATCGTGGTTGCCATCAGCTGAAGGTTCTCCTGGTTTTTGGCGAGATCGTGACACTAGTGAGATGGGGGTTGCGCTCCGCCGTCGGGCCCGGCCCTCCCATCCCCGGGGGATTCCGGGGTTAGGTCGTCCCTCTCCGTGCTCGGGCCGCGCCCAGGGTGTTGGAGAGGAGCATGGCCCGGGTCATCGGGCCGACACCGCCGGGAACCGGGGAGACCGCCCCGGCCACCTCCGAGACCGCGTCGAAGTCCACGTCTCCCACCAGGCCGTTGTCGGTGCGGTTGACCCCGACGTCGATGACCGTCGCTCCCGGCTTGACGTGCTCGGCTCCGAGCAGCCGGGGCACCCCGACCGCGGCCACCAGGATGTCCGCCTCCCTGGTCACCGAGGCCAGGTCGGTCGTGCGTGAGTGGGCCATGGACACGGTGGCGTCACAACCCTTCTCCGACAGCAGCATCGCCAGTGGCCGGCCGACGAGGAAGGAGCGCCCCACCACGACGGCGCGGGCCCCCGACGTCTCCACGCCATAGTGGTCCAGCATCCTCATGATCCCGCTGGGGGTGCAGGGACGCAGACCGGGGCGGCCCAGCATCAGCTTCCCGAGAGAGAAGGGATGGAGACCGTCGACGTCCTTGCCGGGGTCGATCTGCTCGACGGTGGTTTCCCCGTCGAGGTCGCCCGGCAGGGGCAGCTGCACGAGGATCCCGTCGACGGAATCGTCGTCGTTCAGCTCCTGGATCAGATAGGTCAGCTCGGTCTGGGTGATCGACGCCGGCGGCTCGTGATGGATGGAACGTATCCCCACGGCCTCGGCGTCACGGCGCTTCCCTCTCACATATGTGTGCGACGCCGGATCGTCTCCCACCAGGACCGTGGCCAGACCGGGCTGGTAGCCGAGCCCGGCGACGACGGCGGCCACCTCTTCCTTCACCTTGGCGGCGACGGCCTTCCCGTCCAGCACTCGAGCAGTCATTCAGTGCCTGAAGTGTCGCTTGTGGGTGAACACGAGCGCAATTCCGTGGGAATCGGCGGCCGCGATCACCTCCTGGTCGTTTCGTGAGCCACCCGGCTCCACGACCGCGGTGACGCCGGCGGCCGCCAGAGTGTCCAGCCCGTCTCGGAAGGGGAAGAACGCGTCGGAGGCAGCCACTCCTCCCCGCGCCCTTTCCCCGGCCTTGACCACGGCGCGCTCGGCGGCGCCCACCCGTGACTGATCGCCCCCACCGACGCCCACAGCCTGATTGCCGGAGACGATGACCACCGCATTGGATCTGGTGTGTGCCGCCACGATCCAGGCGAAGCGGAGGGACGACATCTCGACGTCGGTCGGCTCGCGCTCGGACACGACGTCCCATCCCTCCATGTCGACGACATCCCGCTCCTGAACGAGCAGACCGCCGTCCACCCTCCTCATGTCCGCGGAGTCGGGGGACGGGGTCTCGGCGACCAGCACCCGCAGCCCCGTCTTGGCCGCCAGCATCTCGGCGGCGTCCTGATCGACGCCACGTGCGATCAGCACTTCGACGAAGCGCTCCGAGACCAGGTGTGCCGTCTCCAGGTCGATGACACCGTTCAATCCGACGACGCTCCCGAACGCCGCAAGGGGATCACCATCCCAGGCCAGGGCGAAGTTCTCGGCGGGAGATCCTCCTCTGGCCGCCCCCGAGGCGTTGGTGTGCTTGATGACCGCCACTGCATCCTCACCGAGATCGGTGGCGAGACGCCAGGCCGCCTCCGCGTCGACGTAGTTGTTGAACGACATTTCCTTGCCCTGCGTCTGCCTGGCATCGGCCCACCACGAGGGCACGCCAGCTTCTCGGTAGAGAGATCCGGCCTGATGCGGGTTCTCCCCATAACGAAGCTCGGCCACGTGACGGAGCGGCAGGACGAGGTCGTCTCCGATCCAACCGACGATGGCCGCTTCGTAGGCGGCCGTGTGGAAGAAGGCCTCGGCGGCGAGACGACGGCGCATCTCGTCGTCGAGACCACCGGCTTCGATGGCGGTGGCCACCTCGTCGTACTGCCCGGGTGAGACGACGACGCCGACATGCCGATGGTTCTTGGCGGCGGCCCGCACCATGGTTGGGCCACCGATGTCGATCTTCTCGATGATGTCGCTCTCCGACGCGGACGGGTCGGCGACCGTCTCCCGAAACGGGTAGAGGTTGCAGACGACCAGGTCGAAACGCTCGATGCCGTTCGCCCCCAGGTCGTCGTCGTCGACGGGGCCCCGGGCGAGGATCCCGCCATGGATCTTGGGGTGGAGAGTCTTGACCCGCCCGCCCAGGATCTCCGGTGCATCAGTCACCGTCTCGACCGGGACCACCGGGATGCCGGCCTCGGCGAGAGCGCGGGCGGTCCCACCGGAGGAGACGATCTCGTAGCCTGCCGCCACCAGACGGCCTGCGAACTCGACCAGACCGCTCTTGTCGTACACACTGACGAGGGCCCGGCTCATTGCAGTGTCACCCTCCGCCCGCTCACGAGGAGATGCCCTTCGACGAATGCGGCGACGATCTCGGGGTAGACGCGGTGCTCTTCGGCCTGGATGCGGCCGTGGAGCGTCTCCACGGTGTCGTCCGGCAGGATCTCCACCGGGACCTGGGCGACTATCGGGCCGTTGTCCACCTTCTCGTCCACGATGTGGACGGTCACACCGGTCACCTTCGCCCCGTGCTCCAGCGCGGCGTCGACTGCGTGGGCACCGGGAAAGGAGGGGAGGAGACTGGGGTGGATGTTGAGGACCCGCCCGGGAAACCTGTCGACGAACGATGGCGCCAGGATCCGCATGAAGCCGGCCAGGACGACTCCTTTTGCCCCGTGGCTCTCCACCACGTCGGCCAGAGCGCTCGAGAAGGCGTCACGATCGGCGTGATCCTGCCAGCGAATCACCGATGTCTCGATCCCGGCGCCGGCGGCCCGCTGCAGCGCTTGGGCATCCTGCCGGTCGGAGAGCACCACCGCGATGTGCGGTCGGACCCTGGGATCGTCGATGAGTGCCTGGAGGTTCGTCCCGGATCCGGAGGCGAGAACTGCGATGTCGATGGGTTGGCCTCCGGGACGCGGCGGAGCGGCAGTGTAGGTGCGCCTGCGGGCGGTGTCATTCGAGCCACCCACATCTACCATCACGGCGAATGAGCACTTTCACCCAAGTGGCCGCAACAGACTGGGAGACCTGGGTGGTGACCAAGGATGCGATCATTCTCGACGTCCGCGAGCCACACGAGTGGGCACAGGGCACCCTCCCCGACGCCCTTCTCATCTCACAGGGCCAGCTCATGGATCGTTTGCACGAGATACCGAAGGACCGTCCGGTACTGTGCGTCTGCCGCTCCGGCGGTCGAAGCGCCAACGTCGCCCTCTTTCTCGCCTACAACGACTTCGAGGCGGCGAACATGGCGGGTGGCATGAAGGCGCTGGGGATGCAGGCTTGACCCCGACAGTGCACGGCGTCCGGACAGAAGGTCTCGGCGACACCACCCACGTCCTCATCTACGACGGTCTCGCCATCGTCGTCGACCCTCAGCGTGACATCGACCGTTTCGAGAAGGTGCTCGACGCCTCCGGCGCCGACCTCCGCCTCGTCCTCGAGACCCACGTCCACAACGACTACGTGTCCGGGGGAAGAGACCTCGCGAGGAAGACCGGCGCCGAGCTGGTGATGCCGGCTGCGGCCGCACCTGTGTTCCGGCACCGACCGGCATTCCACCACGAGGACATCGACCTCGGCGAACTCATGGTCCGGCCCATCCACACCCCGGGGCACACACCGGAGCACACGTCATATCTGATGATCGTGGACGGCGTGGAGCGCTTCCTCTTCTCCGGGGGGAGCCTCCTCGTCGGGTCGGCCGGGAGGAGCGACCTGCTGGGGATGGACCGGGCCGACACCCTCGCTCGCTTGCAGTATGGGTCCGTGAACCGGCTCGCACGGCTGCCCGACCCCGTCGAGCTCTACCCGACTCACGGGGCCGGCAGCTTCTGCACGACGGCCGGCGCCGGCAGCCTCTCTTCGACGATCGGAGAGGAGAGACTGACCAACCCGGTCCTCGCCTACGAGGACGAGGAGGCCTTCGTCGACGGCCAACTCGGGGCCCTCGTCCCCTACCCCTCGTATTACGCCCACATGGCCCGGATCAACCTCACCGGGCTCGATGAGCCTCGGCTGGATATCCCCGACCTCGGCGAAATCCCCGCGGACGTCACGGTTGTCGACGCCAGACCACAGCGGGACTACGCGGCCGGCCATCTCCCCGGCTCGTTGGGTGTGGAGCTACGGGACAGCTTCGGGACCTGGATCGGATGGATCACGGAGCACGACACGCCGATCGTGCTCATCATGAACGAGGACCAGGACGTGGGCGAGGCAGTCAGACAGCTCGTCCGCATCGGATACGACGATATCCGTGGCGTGGTGAGGCCCTCGACGCTCGACCTGACCGAGAGCTACCAGCTCGTCGACCTCGTCTCGTTTGGCGACGCAGCAGCGGACGGCGCACAGATCCTCGACGTGAGGGCGCCCGACGAATGGTCCCAGGGCGTCATCGACGACTCTGTGCTTAGCTACGTGCCGGATGTCGCCGCCGCGACCCCAGCCGGTCTCAGAGCCGACTCCCCGGTGTGGCTGATCTGCGAAACTGGCTTCCGGGCGGGCATCGCCGCCAGCATTCTCCAGAACCGGGGGTTCGACCCGGTCGTCCTCATCGAGAAGGGTGCAACCGATGTGCTGGCCGCGACGTCTAAGCACTGAATGAGCAGCAAACGCTCCTGGCTCCTGCCGGCCGGGCTCTTCGCCCTCGTGGCCACCCTCGTCGTCATAGCGCTCGCCCGCGGACCGGTCGTGCTCGACCCGGACACACCGGAGGGAACGGTCCAGGAGTACCTCCAGGCCATAAGGGACGAACGCTGGGAGGACGCCATCGCGGTCATCCACGCCGACTGGCTTGGCTCCTGTGAGGCATCCGACCTCCAGGGATGGACCGACACCGACTTCACGGCCACATTGGGGACCGACGCCGGGCTCGGGGTGGTGACGTCGGAGCGCTTCACCGAGATCGGGTCCGACCAACCGCTGCCCACACTGCCGGAGGAC
>JBAVPF010000111.1:0-1656 GCA_049692815.1 Acidimicrobiia bacterium | reverse complement strand
GCAACAGCGCCATCACCCGCTCATCGTCAAAGCGCAGCGCCGAAACGCGTTGCTCATCGATGACCTGCGCCTTGGTGAGCTGATCGAACACCCCCTCGGCCAGGGCGCAATCCTGGCTGATGGTCTCAACTTCGAGCAGACGGCGATTGGCAGCCAAGCCGATGGCCCGTAAGTCGGGCAGGTTTTTCAGGAGCCGTCCGATGCCGAAGTCGTGGCTGTTATTGATCGTGGTCTCGGTGCGCAGGGCGCGCTCTTCCTTGAAGTACTGCTTGATCTTGGTGGCTTTGTAGCTGACATGCAGCGAGGGGACGACCCCTTGGGTAATGACGCGGGAGTGGAAGGTTCCCGGCGTGCATTTGGTGATCCGCCGTTGGAAGATCAAGCTGACCTTGGAAGGGCGACCCAGATCGAGGTTCTCGCGGATGATCTGCTCGAAGAAGTGGCGCCCGGACAGTGGCCGGTCGAAGACCTGGGTGCGGCAGAATTCTGCCTGCAGGATGGAGAGCTGAGGATTGAAGCCTGCGGCGTGGTCTTGCGCGCTGAACGGATCGGGCAGGCGCGCCAGCCATTTGTTGACCAGTGCCTGGATCTGGGCGACGTTGAGCTCATCGAGAATCTGTTGCAAACGCAGCGGATCGGCACAGCAAAGCACGCCGTTGTCCAGCGCCTCGAAGGCGATTCCTTCCTTGGCCAACTGCCGCTTGGCGTATTCCTGACCATTGATGCACACGCGGGCGGTGTACGGAAAGTAGGAGGCGAACTTGATGAACAGTGGCCCGAAATCCTCATCTACCAAGTAGAAGTAGTAATGGTTGCACAGCACCGTGCCACGGCTGAGCCAAGGAAACGCCATGCCGCTGCGCTCGCTGAATCTTTTGGTGACGCGGAAGCTGGCAAACTTCTCCTGTGCTTTCCCGATGTAGAGCACGCCTTCTGGTGCGGAAAAACCCTGCAAGCGCTGTTGGGTGACCTCATCCTTGCGCTCGCCCTTGGCAAAGGAGACGATCTCCACTCCCTCGCTCTTGGCAAAGTCCCGGATCGACCTGACGAAGGCATGGCTCATGGGACCCATCAGCGCGGTCGAGGCCACTTTCGCACCGCGATGGTGTTTGAAGAAGGCAGCCACCCCGGCCCCAGTCTGGAGCAAGGGTTGGTAGAGATTCAAATACAGCCGGTCGATCCCTTCAACGTCCAGTTCCACCTTGTCCTCAAGCACTTCTCGCACCGTTTGCTTTATCATTGTCAGTGGCCCCGGTTGACACTTGGACTTCGAGTCCTCCCACCGCACATGCGGTTACATACGGAGTTTAGACGCTCCGTTCGATCAACCGGGGCCACTTCATGACTGGTCGGTCTGAGGCAAAGCCTCGCTAGACTTGAATCGGCAGCAGTGACGTCAACGGTTCTATGCGCTGTACGCCATCTCTTTTTAAGAGCAGGCTGTAGCGGCCTCAATGGAAAATTCTGGAGTGGCCAAAGATCGCGTGAGGGTCAGCATCGGGGAGCAGAGCACCCACCCGTCAGCCATGGGCCTACCGGGCGGGGCGATACCGCAAGGACATCGCGTCGGCGATAGCCTGACAACCCGTCGCGGTTACCCAAAGACTAGCGCGGCTGCCATCCGAGGCTTGTAGGAAAATACCGTGGGAAGGGGTA
>JBAVPF010000110.1:0-2546 GCA_049692815.1 Acidimicrobiia bacterium | reverse complement strand
CGACACCCAGTCACGCCGCTGTTGCAGGGCTCTTCCCAGGGCGTCGTGCCGGTCCCGGGCCCACCCGGCCTCCTCATAGCGCTGATCACGGGCGAGGCGATGCATCCGCTCCAGCAGCGACGAGAGCAACGGTGTCGGGTCGTCCTCGATCCCCCCGACCAGGCGGTCCACAACGGCGGCATAGATCCTCGGGTCGAGGCTCCCGTCGCACGGGCACCGGGCCAGCCCCATCTGCGCCGCGGCGCACTTCCCCGATCGGGTCCCTGGGCGTGTGCGGCACCGTCTGATGGGTATGGCGTCCCAGATGGCGAGCGTCACCTCGTCGGCGGCCCTCTTGGAGCGGAACGGGCCCAGGTAGGCCAGCCCGTCCTCCTTCACCGTCCTCACCACCGAGAGCCTCGGGTACTCCTCGTTGGTGAGCTTGACGAAATGTGAGCTCTTCGGTGGCCGCGACCTGCGGTTGTGCCTGGGCCGATAGGCGTGGATGAGCCGGAGCTCGGTCACCTCGGCCTCCAACACGGTGTCACACACCTGGTGCTCGATCGTGTCCAGCTCCTTCAACATGTTTCCGATCGAGCGCCGTGTGTCGCCGTAGAAGTACTGACGGACCCTCGCCCGCAGGTTGGAGGCCTTGCCAACGTAGATGGGAGTCCCGTCCCGGTCCTTGAAGATGTAGACGCCGGGTCTGCGGGGGAGGTTCTCGGTGAGGCCGATCTTCGAGTAGTGGGCGCTTCCCCGTGCCGTCGGCAATTGCAGGAGATCGTCGAGATTGGTCACCCCGAGCGAGCCGGCCCTCTCCAGGAGGGCATGGAAGACGTGTGCCGTGGCTCGGGCATCCTCGAGGGCACGGTGGTTGGGTGTGGTTGGCGAGCGGAAGTATGCGGCCAGGCTCTGGAGACGCAGGTTGCGCACCTCCTGTCTGACGAGACGCCGGGCCAGGGCGGCCGTGTCGGATGACCGGTTGGGGAGCTTCCCGTAGCCGAGCCGCACAGCCGCAGCGTTGAGAAACGATAGGTCGAAGCGGACGTTGTGACCGACGATGATGGAGTCACCGATGAACTCGAGAAACGAGGGGAGTGCGGTCTCGATCTTGGGTGCGTCGAACACCATCATCTGGGTGATGCCGGTGAGGATGGTGATCGAGGGGGGGATGGGAAGCCCCGGGTCGACGAGTGTCTGGAAGGTGCCGAGGAGATCGCCGCCCCGGTACTTCACCGCTCCGATCTCGGTTATCTCGCATGCTGCCGGCGAACCACCCGTGGTCTCCAGATCGAGGACACAGAAGGTGACGTCGATGAGGGGAGTGGAAAGGTCGTCGAAACTTGGCTGGAAGACGATCTCGGCGGTGGGCACGGCCCCAAACAGCTAAGTCGAACATGTGTTCGATGTCAACGATGCGGCGGGATGCCTTGTGTATCTGACCGTTTCTGCTCGAGCGGGAGTAGCCTTTGCCTCGCACGACAAGGCTGATACATGGGCTCTGAGATCTACTTGAAGTATCTCGCCTGGGCGGTCGCGGGCGGTCTCTCACTCTTGATCCTCTACGTCGTCGCCCGACTGGGAAGCGTATGGGTGTCGGTTGGAATCGGCGGTTTCGTGGTGTTCCTCGTGTTGTTCACTCGATCGGTCGGACGACGCCGTCAGATGACCGGTCAGCCCTCACCCAAGAGACGCGTCATCAGCAATGACATAGATCGGTGGGGAGGGGGAACCTCGCTCTAGCCGAGGATCCCAACCCCGAAATCTGTCGACCCGCTTTCGCTTTCAACGAGGTGTCGAGTCCGAGCAAACGTCTTGCCTAGTCGAAGGGCTCCTTGGGTGGGACTTCCATGGGTCTGAACTTGACGCCTGGTTCCTGGTGCTCTGGTGTTCCCCATCCCTCTTTGTCCCAATGCCCTTCCTTCTCACGACGGCGGAGAAAGCGCGACAGGAAGTAGAGGCCGATGACGAACGCACCGACGCCGATGTAGCCGAAAGGCATTTCGTCTCCTTGTTCACCCGAATCGTGTCGAGATGGATTCTCGGCGACAAGGGGAGAAGGTCACGATCCGATGCCTGACCCGGCACCCGGGCCAGAATCTCTCGAGTCTCTGCCGCCATCCTGGCAAAAGTGTCACACACCTCTCGTACGTTGGGGGCATGGGTGGAGTGACTCTTTCGATCGATCAGCGGGAGCAGCGTTTGCTTGTCGCCGAACGCGCGATCGCCAGACTCCGTGCCCTCCAGATGGAGGACCTCGCCGAGTTGGATGTTGCCCAGATCGCTACTGCTGATGGTTCTCGTTCTCTTTCCGAGTGGGTTTCGGCCCGGCTGGATCAGGGGATCGAGACGGCGCGGACGCTGGTGAGGACGATGCGTCGTCTTCAGGATCGTCCCGACCTTCAGGACCATCTCTGCGATGGGGACGTCTCGTTTGACCGGGGTGGAGGCCCTGTCCAAGCTTCGGCATCGTGACTCTGATGATCTGCTTCTCTGGGCCGACGTCGCTGGTGTCCACCGGGAGGCCGCCAAACAGGCTCGTATCACTGCCGAGGCTGAGACCAGGT
>JBAVPF010000109.1:0-5598 GCA_049692815.1 Acidimicrobiia bacterium | reverse complement strand
GTTCAGAACCGCAGGTGGCAGCCGTAGTGATGGCGGTACCAGTGCCATTTCGGCTTTGGCTTGGGTTTCGGCACGTAGAAGCGCCCGAGAACAGGCTCGTGGTCGCTCCCGGTGATCTCACCCGGGACCCGGGCGAAGTCGACGTTGACATGCACGATGTCGAGTGAGGAGTGCTTCTTCAGGTTGTCGGTGACGAAGAAGTGATCCAGCTCCTGGGCATTCCCATCGAAGATGTAGCTGTACGTGTCGTCCCGGTCGGTCCGGTAGCGCGATCCGACGAGGTTCGTCAGGATCCGCTCGGTGCCAGTACCGGGGAGGATCCGAGCCAGGTCGTCGGTCCATTGGAACGTGTTCATGTCACCTACGACCATGACCTTGGCACCCGGGCTCCCCGACAGAAGGAAGTCCACGTACTCGTTGATGGTCGCCGCCGCCGCCTCACGCTCGTCCTCGGCTGCCTGCACGAAGGGCTGCGGGCCACCGAATATCGGGGTCGAGCCCGACCGCGAGCTGAAGTGGTTGCCGATGACGTAGAACTCCTTCTCGTTGAACGAGAAGAGGCCGAGCAGAGGCGTTCTCGTCCCGGCGAAGGCGCCCGGGTTGGAGACACCCGCCGCGGTCAGCACATCGGCGCTGAGCCGGGTCGTGTCGACCAGATTCACCCGAACGGGGTTGTAGAGGAACGCGACCCGTATGTTCCCGCCCGGTATCCCGCCTTCCGTGTTGTCGGCGGGCGGGTTGTCGACGAACGAGTACACCGGGCCTCCGGCGGCGACGATGGCGTCGACCAGAGCCTGGAGCGTCTGATCCGCGGCAGTCGTCCCGTCGTCGGTCTCGCCACTGTTGTCCTGGACCTCCTGGAGCGCCAGGACATCGGGGCTGTTGAGGTTGTGGACGATCTGTCTCGCCAACTCGGCCCTTTGGTCGTCATCCGACGCATCAGGGCTCAGGTTCAACACGTTGTACGTGGCCACCGTCAGCCACTGGCCGCCTGGCTCGAGCCTGCTGCGCTCTTCCCGGAGACGGGAGTTCCACCCGGTCACCAGCTCGGTGGCCCTGACCTCGTAGTTGCCGAACTCGTAGCCGACGACACCGGTGACATCACGAAGACGGGCTCCGACGTCGAACGATGGGGCTTCGCCCGGATAGAGAATGCCCGGGTTGCCGATCGAGGCGTCGAACTGGATCTGGACACGTTCGGGGTTCTGATCCCCACTGTTGTAGGGATCCGACTGCAACTCGAGGGCGCCACGTCTGGTGAGCGCGTTCCTCGGTTCGACGGTCCGCCCACGGTTGGTCACCGTGAACAGCTCGCTGCTGAACGAGCTGAAGGTGCGTGTCGCCGCCACCACGTTCGGGTCCTCGACGGTCACTCGCATGGCCTCGAGACTCTCGTAGAAATCGATTCCGTCGTGATCGGGGTTGAACACTCCCGGGTCGGTCTGGAGATTGGTGGGCAGCTCGCTCTCGCTGATGACGTCAACGGCGGGCGGGATCCTCCCCGACTTCCCGATGGTCACCGGCTCCGGCAGGGGGTTCCCGCCGGACAGGATGCTGATGGTCGGGAAGGACATCTCGGTGGTGGAGAGGTTCCCGGTGGCCGCGCCCCCGGGAATGAACTCGGTGACCGTGTCGGTCATCTCGATGAGATCACCGAGGGCCACTGTCGGGCTGTTGCCGAACCCGCTGCCCATGAAGACCTGGATCGCATCCGACGTGGCATCGTCGCCATCACCCGCCGGGTCCTGGACGTACATGGAGTCGAATCCGATGGCAGTCACGACGCCAGTGGTCGTGACCTCCATCAGGTTGTAGGGGGAGATGTGACCAGCCCCCTGGATCTCGGGAATGCTGATCTCGGGTGGTGGGGGAGGGGGAGGAGGCGCTACGCACGAATCGTTGGCGCTGCCCGGTGTGCCCAGGTCGCCGTCCCCGTAAGTCGACGTCGCCTCGCACCAGTTCGCTCCGTCGTTGTTGTCGGAGCTGAGGTCGCCGAGTGTCATCGAAGCCCCGTTGGGATCGGGCCAGACCGTGCCGCCATCCCACTCGATGCGATCAGAGTTGGACATCGCGCCGTCGAACAGCACGAGCTCGTCGGCACCGTTGGCCAATGCGATCCCGGTGAAGACGTAGTTCACCGTCACGCCGCCGTTCGTGGTGACGTCGGAGTTGTTCCCGAGGACCAGATACCCGCCGGCGGGGACGACAAGTGGCCCGCCGTTGTTGATGACGTGGCTGTCCGTGTCGTTGTCGGCGATGGTCCATCCGTTGATGTCGACTCCGGACGACGTTGGGTTGTGGACCTCGAACCACTCACCCGACGCGTCGGCCACTGCAGACGGGTTCTGCATGACTTCGTCGATCACGAGTTGAACTGCGGGGGGTGGGGGAGGTGGAAGCGGCGCGTCACACTCATCATTGGATGCCCCGGGTGTTCCCATGTCTCCACCGCTCAGGGTCGTGGTGGCCTCACACCAGTTTCCTCCGAGATCGTTGTCGTCGACGTTGGTCGAGTCTGGGTCCAGGCTCATCGAGGCCCCGTTGGGATCGGGGAACGTCACCCCGCCGTCCCACTCCACACGGTCGATCTCCGGAGAGCTCTCACTGGAGGGCCCGGTGATGATCAGCTCGTCGACGGCATTGCCCAGGAAGAAGGCCGTTCCGTCATAGGTGAAATTGACAATCACGCCACCGTTGGTGGCCGGGTCGTCGTTGTTCCCGAGGACCGCGTACCCGCCTGCGGGGACCATGACCGTCCCGTCGATCGTGAAACTCTCGGTTCCTCCGTCGGACACCACCCAATTGACCAGGTTGATGTCCTCCGACGTGGGGTTGTACAGCTCGAACCACTCGCCGGAGGCGTCTGCCACCGCGGCGGGGTTCTGCATGATCTCGGTGATCACGATGTCGCCACCCGTGGCAGCACGTGCCGGTGGGGCCGTGATGACCGGGATCAGCGAGGCGATCATGGCCAGGGCGAGGAGGGAAACGGTACGTCTCCTCGTTGGAGCTACGAGGTGCATTGCTCTCCTTTTCGTCGTGGGCCCAACGCGACCCATGCACTCTGGCCAATGCCTCGCTCGTTACCGACCCCCGCCGTGTCGACCACTCAACGAGGCCAAATGTTACGGATGAATCCGGCCGCGTCCAGGGGTCTACGATTTTCGGGGCCGTGCTCCCGATACGTGATGTCAACCCGACTCGTACCGCTCCGGTGTTGACGCTGGCGCTGATCGCGGCCTGCTGCATCGTCTATTTGGGCTATCAGTCGTTCCAGTCGCCCAACGAGGAAGCCCGCTTTCTCTACCGGTGGGCGGCGATCTCGTGTGAGATCACAACCGGTGACCCGTTGAGCGTGCTCGAGATCAACACCGGCGCATGTGAGCAGCATGACGACGGCTCACTGTTCCCCGACAAGAGCCCGGCGCTGTCGATCCTGGTCTCGATGTTCCTGCACGGCGGGCTGGGCCATCTCGTCTTCAACATGTGGTTCTTGTGGATCTTCGGGAACAACGTCGAAGAAGCTTTCGGGCACGTCGGCTATGCAATCCTCTACCTGGTCGGCGGGGTGGTTGCCACACTGGTCTTCGTGATGCTCAACCTGGGCTCCACGGTGCCTCTTATCGGCGCATCCGGTGCCATCGCCGCGATCCTGGGGGCCTACGCCGTCCTTTTTCCCGGGCACAGGGTCCTCACCCTGCTGGGCTGGCTCCTGGTCCCCCTGCCGGCCATCGTGTTTCTCGGGTTGTGGTTCTTCCTACAGTTCGGGCTGGGCGGCACCGGCACCGCATGGGAGGCTCATGTGGGTGGTTTCGTGTTCGGTGTCGTGGTCGCATTCCTCTTCAGGCGATCCTTGCTCCGACGGGTCGCATTGGCCGATTGATGCCTTGACCGTTCCGTTCCACCGAGCCATACTCGACGGGCGATGAGGGCAACCACCTACACCGGCATCATCATTATCGAATAGGCGCAGACCGATCTCGGTCTGTGCCCCCAACCCTCTGCCACCGCAGGGGGTTTTCTAATTGGCAGGCGCGATATGGAACTCGAGATATACGACACGACATTGCGGGACGGCTCACAACAGGAGGGGATCAGCCTCACCGTCAGCGACAAGCTGAGGGTGGCGAACTTGCTCGACGACCTCGGCGTGGCCTATATCGAGGGGGGTTGGCCGGGGGCCAACCAGAAGGACACCGAGTTCTTCGCCCGCGCCCGGTCGGAGCTGAACTTGCGCCATTCGGTCCTGACGGCGTTCGGGTCGACAAGGAAGCCTGGTGGTGAGGTCGGCACCGACCCCCAGCTCGAGGCGCTCCTCGACGCCGACACCGAGGTGATCTGCCTGGTGGGCAAAGCGTGGGACTACCACGTCACCGAGGCACTGCGGGTCGACCTCGACGAGGGCGTGAGAATGGTGGGCGAATCGATCGAGTTCCTGAAGTCGAAGGGGAGGCGGGTGTTCTTCGACGCCGAGCACTTCTTCGACGGCTTCAGGTCGAATCCCGACTACGCGCTGTCCGTGCTGGTGGCGGCGTCCGAGGCGGGGGCAGAGCGAATCGTCCTCTGTGACACCAACGGCGGCTCGCTGCCGTCCTTCACTGTCGCCGCGATCGAGGCGGTCGAAGAACGTCTCGGCAACGACGTGGTGGGAGTCCACTATCACGACGACGTAGGCACTGCGGTGGCGTCTTCGCTGGCCGCCGTGGAAGCCGGAGTCCTCCAGGTGCAGGGTTGCATCAACGGGTACGGCGAACGGACCGGCAACGCCAACCTCTCGACACTCATCCCCGATCTGCAGGCGAAGATGGGCCTCAAGGTCATCGCAGGGGATCTGGGGATGATCACTTCGATCTCTCATCACATCGCCGAGATCGTCAACATCACGCTCGACCCCCACAGGCCCTATGTGGGGTCCTCTGCCTTCACCCACAAGGCGGGGCTTCACACTTCGGCCTTGGCCAGACGTTCGGACGCGTATGAGCACGAGAGGCCGGCCAACGTCGGCAACAGGACCAGGATGGTGGTGAGTGAGCTTGCGGGGAGGGCATCCGTCCTCTCCAAATGCGAGGAACTGGGTCTCGACATCGACGCGGAGACGGCCGGTGACGTGGTGGAGCGGGTGAAGGAGCTGGAACACCAGGGATATCACTTCGAGGCGGCCGATGGTTCCTTCGAGCTGCTGGTTCGCAAGATGACCGGATGGTCCAACCCCTACTTCGTCCTCGAGTCCTTCCGCGTCCAGTCGGAGAGACGGGTCGACGAGAGCATCCTCTCCGAGGCAACGGTCAAGCTCGAGGTCGGCGGCGAGCGCCGTGTCAGCGTGGGGGAGGGGGTCGGCCCCGTGCACGCTCTCGACATGGCACTCCGGGGCGCTCTGCGTGATGACTATCCCGGAGTCTCCGACCTGAGGCTGACCGACTACCGCGTGCGTGTCCTCGACAGCGGGGACGGCACCTCGGCCACGGTGAGAGTCCTGCTGGAGACGTCGGATCACGAGTCTTCCTGGGGCACCATCGGCGTTCACGAGAACGTGATCGAGGCTTCCTGGGAGGCTCTGGCCGACGGGATAGTCGTGGGCCTCCTGCGTCAGCTGTGAAC
>JBAVPF010000108.1:0-3557 GCA_049692815.1 Acidimicrobiia bacterium | reverse complement strand
ACGACATTCCTCGACCGATTCGGCCTCTGCGGCGCATTCGCCACCGTGGTCACCCGTGACGACGCCGCCCTCAAGCCGGATCCGGCCCCGGTCAGGCTCGCCATGCAACGTCTCGGTGTCCGCCACGCCTGGATGGTGGGCGACACAGTCGACGACATCGAGGCTGCCAGGGGCGCGGGGGCGGTGCCTGTCGGGGTGATCGCGCCGGGTGAGGATCCCGAGACGGCCCGTCGTGGTCTCCGCGGTGCCGCTCGGATTCTCGATTCCATCGATCAACTGGAGGAGGTACTCGATGTCAAGGGTCGCTGAGCTGGCCAGATCGACGACTGAGACGGAGGTCGAGGTCACGCTCGACCTGGACGGTCGGGGAGTGGCCGATGTGGACACCGGTCTCGGGTTCCTCGACCACATGGTGACCTCCTTGGCTCGTCACTCCGGTATCGACCTGACCCTCCGCGTCGGCGGTGACACCGAAGTCGACGACCACCACACCGTCGAGGACTGCGCCATCGCCCTCGGCAGGGCGCTCGGTGACGCCCTTGGAGAAAGGGTCGGCATCGCCAGGTTCGGCTCGGCCTACGCACCACTCGACGAGTCGCTGAGCCGCGCGGTGGTCGACATGTCAGGGCGACCCTGGGCGGAGATACACATCCCGTTCACCCGGGACACCGTCGGTGACGTGGCCACCGAGAACCTGATCCACTTCATGCGCAGCCTGGCCATCGAAGGCCGGATGTCGCTGCACGTCGATCTGATCCGGGGCGACAACGACCACCACAAGGCCGAGGCGTCCTTCAAGGCGCTGGCCATGGCGCTGCGAACCGCGGTGGCGGTGGTCGGGGAGACGATCCCCAGCACGAAGGGCACGCTCAGATGAGCCCCCAGGTCACGGTGGTGCCGACAGGCACAGCCAATCTCGCCTCGGTGCTGGCTGCCTTCCGCAGATTGGGCGCGGGCACCGCCCTCTCCCACGACGCGTCGGAAGTGGCGGACGCGGTTTGTGTGGTCGTCCCCGGTGTCGGCTCGTTCGGTGCGGCCATGGGAGCACTGGACGAGGCGGGCATGAGTGAGGCGCTCGTCGCCCGGGTGGACGCGGGTCGGCCCACCCTGGCCATATGTGTCGGCATGCAGCTGTTGGCCGAGAAAAGCGAGGAATCACCCGAGCAGGCCGGCCTGGGGGTCATCGAAGACGGGCTGGACCGGTTCGGTTCCGGGCTCAGGGTCCCGCAGATGGGTTGGAACCAGGTGACTGCGGGCCCGGGTTGTCGCTTCCTCGAGGATGGATGGGCGTATTTCGCCAACTCCTACCGAATGGGCTCGGTTCCCCAGGGGTGGTCCGGCGCCACAAGTGATTACGGCGGCGGGTTCGTCGCCGGGCTGGAGAGAGACGGCGTGCTGGCATGCCAGTTCCATCCCGAGCTATCGGGCCCGTGGGGCTCGGCGTTGCTCGCCCGCTGGCTCGAGGCGGTGGCCTGATGCTCGTGCCGAGGGTGATCCCGTGTCTCGACATCGATGACGGCCGGGTGGTCAAAGGCATCCGATTCCAGGGATTGCGCGACGCCGGTGATCCGGTGGAGAG
Source organism: Acidimicrobiia bacterium (assembly GCA_049692815.1). Lineage (GTDB taxonomy): Bacteria > Actinomycetota > Acidimicrobiia > Spongiisociales > ZC4RG35 > JANQRA01. The sequence goes on along the minus strand of JBAVPF010000108.1, from coordinate 1,978 downwards.
CTCGGCTGCCTACGAGGAGCAGGGTGCCGACGAGATAGTCCTGCTCGACGTCTCCGCCACGCCACAGGGCCGGGCGCACAACCTGGAGGTGGTGGGGGCGGTTCGCCGGGACCTGTCGATCCCCCTGACGGTCGGAGGTGGGGTCCGCACCGCCGACGATGCCGCCCGGCTTCTCGACGCGGGAGCGGACAAGGTCGGTGTGAACACCGCGGCCGTGGGACGGCCCGGTCTCGTGTTCGACATCGCCGAGCGCTTCGGGGCACAGTGCACCGTCGTCGCCGTGGACGCGGCGCGCCGCAACGGGTCCTGGGACGTGGTGATCCGCAGTGGCAAGGTGCGGACGGGCATCGACGCCCTGGAGTGGTCGCGACGGGTCACGATGCTCGGCGCCGGCGAGATCCTGCTCACGAGCTGGGATCGGGACGGGACGGGTGAGGGTTACGACCTCGCTCTGGTCGAGGGCATTTCATCTCAAGTCGATGTCCCTGTCGTCGCCTCCGGGGGAGCCAGCAGTCACGAGCACATGGCTCAGGCGATCCGTGTCGGTGCGTCGGCGGTTCTCGTGGCGTCGATCCTCCACGACGGGGTCACCACGGTGGGCGCCCTGAAGGAGGGCCTAGAGGCGGCAGGCATCGAGGTCAGGAGATGATCATCCCTTCGATTGACATCATCGGCGGGAACGCCGTGCAGCTGCGTGGCGGCGAGGAGATGCTCATCGACGCCGGTGACCCCCGCCCACTGCTGGAGAGGTTCGGTGTGGTCGGGGAGGTGGCCGTGGTGGACATCGACGCCGCCCGCGGCGAGGGAGACAACCGGGCGCTCATCGAAGAGCTGTGCCGGATGGGGCCGGTCCGTGTCGGGGGTGGGATCAGGGACGCAGACTCTGCCCTCCGCTGGCTCGACGCGGGAGCGGAGAAGGTGGTCATCGGCACCTCGGCACACCCCGACCTCCTCCGTCGTCTACCCCGGGAGAGGGTGGTGGTAGCCGTCGACTCCGTCAACGGCGAGGTGGTGACCCACGGTTGGCGCAGACGTTCCGGCCGGCGATTGAACGAAGCGCTCGGTGAGCTGAGCCGATGGTGCGGCGGGTTCCTGGTCACGTTCGTCGAGTTGGAGGGGAGACTCGGCGGCGCCGACCTGGAACGCGCCCGCCAGGCGGTGGAGGCCGCGGGTGACACCAGGGTCACCGTTGCCGGGGGAGTGATCTCTGCTGACGAGATCGCGGCCCTGGACCGGATCGGCGCCGACGCCCAGGTGGGAATGGCGCTCTATACCGGTCGGCTCGATCTCTCTGCAGCCTTCGCCGCTCCGCTGATCAGCGACCGGGAGGATGGTCTGTGGCCGACCGTTGTGACCGACGAGCACGGTGTAGCACTCGGTCTGGCGTGGTCGAGTGGTGCCAGCCTCCGCCAAGCGATCGAGACCAGACGCGGCGTGTACCACAGCCGTTCGCGCGGGCTGTGGGTCAAGGGGGAGACATCGGGGGCGACCCAGGATCTGATCGCGGTGAGCGCCGACTGCGACCGCGATGCTCTCCGTTTCCGGGTGCGTCAGGGCGATTCGGGCTTCTGTCACACTGCCAGCCGAACCTGTTGGGGCGAGGATCACGGGTTGACCCGGCTCGCCCGTCGGCTGGCAGATATCGCCACGGTTGCCCCACCGGGGTCGAATACGGCTCGGTTGCTGAAAGATCCGGATCTCCTGGCAGCCAAGCTCGTGGAGGAGGCCAGGGAGCTGGCCGCTGCGAAGGGTCCGACCGAGGTGACCGCCGAGACAGCCGATCTCCTCTACTTCGCCCTGGTTCGGATGGTCGCCGAGGGATTGACCCTGAAAGACGTCGAGGACGTCCTCGACGGTCGTGAGCGAGGCGGCACCCGACGCCCCATGATGGCGAAGGAGCTGTCTTGAGTCGTCTCTTGAAGCGCGTTGCCCCATCGGAGATCACCCAACAGCGGAGCCAGCCGGTCGACTCGACGAC
>JBAVPF010000107.1:0-7693 GCA_049692815.1 Acidimicrobiia bacterium | reverse complement strand
GTGGTGACCCGCCTCAGATCGGACTCATCGGCCAAACCGGAGTTGATGAGGTGTCGATGAAGCTCATCCTCGGTCCAGATAGTTGCCAGGTCGATCCCGCTCTTGCCGATGAACACACGGCCGCGCAGGGCGTTGCCGGTCACGTCCAGCGACCCTTGCTGCTTCGAACGCGTCAGCAGCCGCAGGACCTCGTCGATTGTCACAAAGCTCAGGCTCCCAGAAAGAGACACCTCATCTCCTTTAAACAGGCTCGAACGTGAATCGGTCCTCGGCAGGACCCCCTTTAGACGTTTCTCAGAGCCGTCGCGACCCGTTCGTAGGCTACGGCTACACCGGTCCAAAGGGTGAAGGAGGCCATGGCCTGCCTCAACAGGAACTCGCGTCCTTCGATCAGGGGCACCCCCAACTCGTCGGCCCTGAGGGCCGTTGGTGTCGGTTTTGCGCCGTAGGGGAGGTCGATCACGGCCGAGGAGGACTCGACGAGGCCCGGGGGCAGAGTCTCGCCTCGCATGCCCAGTGGTGTTGCATTGATGAGGAGGGCCCCGGCTACGAGAGACCCCCAAGGAACCACTCCGTACCCGAATCGGGTGGCCAACTCCGCGGCGCGGTCTTGTCGTCGTGAAGCGACGTAGACGTCTTCGGCTGGAGAGAGCGACGCCAGGGCAGCGGCGGCGCTTCCACCGGCACCAAGGACCAGGGTGGCGCTGCGCCCGGCAAGACGGATGTCGGCCAGGAGGTCCCTAAAGGCAACCGAGTCGGTCGTCTCACCGAGAATGCGCCCATCCCGCATCACGAGGGTGTTGACCGAGCCTGCCCGGGCCGCGGCATCGGTCAGGGTGTCGGCGAGAGCAGCCGCTTCACCCTTGAGGGGCATGGTGACATTGAAGCCATGCCACTCACCACCTCGGAGCCCGTCCAGGAGAGAGCGAAGCCGGGGCGCGTCCGAGCGAATGGCCAGGTATTCGCCGCTCAGGCCCGTCAGGTCGAACAGGGCGGCGTGGATCGTCGGCGAGAGTGAATGCGAAACCGGATCTCCGAGAACGGCCAATCGGTAGTGAGTCACAGTGGAGAGGAGTCTGGCATTGCAGAGTGGTGTGGGTCGATGGCCCCGAGGTAGTCACACGCCGTCACATCGCTCGAGCGGCACCGTTACGGGAGCACACCGTCCTCGCGCGCCTTGGCGACGTTTGCGTTGTGCTCTTCGATCGTCGAGGCAAAGGCGTGGTGGCCGTCCAGGTCAGAGAGCACATAGAAGAAGTAGTCGGTCGTATCCGGGGCTGCCGCCGCCTCCAGAGAGGCCCGGCCGGGAGCCGAGATCGGGGTCGGTGGCAGTCCTGCGACGATGTAGGTGTTGTACGGGGAGTCGACCTCGCGGTCGAAGTCGGATATGTCACGCGATCCGACTGCGTAGAGCACCGTTGCGTCGATGTCGAGCTTCATCCCCGCCGCCAGCCGGTTGTGTATGACACTGGATACGGTGGGTCGTTCCTCGTCGAGGAGAACCTCGCTCTCGATCAGTGAGGCGAGAACGATGCCCTGGTACTTGGTGTAGCCAAGCGTCTCCCAGTCGGTCCAGTCGATCGAGTTGACCCTTTGTTCCATCGTGGAGGCCATGCGTTGCAGGATGTCCTCGGGAGCGGCACTGGCGGCGAATTCGTAGGTGTCCGGGAAGAGGAGGCCCTCCCAATCGGACAGGCTGGGGTCGGCAGGCAGTTCCTCGAGAGAAGTGGTGACATCTCCGCCGAGGAGAGCGCTCTGATAGTCCTGGTACGTGTTCGGCGTTTGTTCTGCCAATGAGACCAGCATCTCGTTGACGCGCAGGCCTTCTATGACCGTCACCCGGTAGACGGCGGGAGCAGGGCCTGTCACCAACCGGGCCACCACGTCGGCGGGGTCCATCAGTGTGGTGAGGTCGTAGGTGCCGGCCTGAAGCTTCTGGGCCGCGTCCACGTTTCTCACTGCGACCTCGAACTCCAGAGCCGACCGGACCACGCCATTCGCGGCGAGGATTGCTCCGATGTCCTGTCCGGTGGAGCCCGGCGGTATCTCCACGGTTACGGGGAGCCCGGGATCGACGTTCACCGGAGCGTCGCCGACATCCTGGGGGCCAAGGGCGTCGCCGACGGTGCGACCCAGATAAGAGGCGCCTGCGACCACTAGGACACCGGCCAGCACGACGCCGGCGATGGCCACCAAGACCTTTCCTATTCGAGACCAGACTGGCTGGTCGGGTACTGGTTCGAAAGTCATCTCGTTCCGGGTAGTTCGACGGTCGAATCCTGTCAGGAGTTCCCGTGCTCTATTGCGCCGTCGAGGTATGCCTGAAGGATGATGGCTGCTGCCACCTTGTCGACGGTTTCTTTCCTGTCGCGTCTTCTGACGCCTGTCTCGATTAGAGCATTCTCCGCCATTCGCGAAGTAAACCTCTCATCCACGAGGATCACATCGACGCCGAGGATCTCTTCGATCTCGGACGCCAGCCTGCGCGCTCCCGCAGCGGAATCGCCTTCATGCCCGGAGAGACCGGTCGGTAAACCCACGACGACCGTGTCGATTTCGTGCTCCCGGGCGAGCATTCTCAAGGATTCCGGGAGCTCACCTGGTGTCACGACATTCAACGGCTGTGCTGTCAGGCGGATCTCGTCGGAAAGGGCGAGACCGATCCTTTTGGTGCCGTAGTCCACTCCGAGCACCCTGCTCACAGACTTGCGAGAGCTCGGTTCGCCTCGACCCGGGCTTCGTCGAGGGCTTCCCCGAGCTTGTTCCCGGCCGGTCCGCCGGCCTGTGCCAACTCAGGGTCGCGTGATCCGCCTCCGCCCAGCATGCGGGCAGGCGCAGCGAGGATTTCTCCCGCCGAGACGCCCTTCTCCACGAGATCACGGCTGAGGGTGGCGACCAGGGTGCCTTTGCCGTCGGCAGACGAGCCCACGATGACCAGAGAGGGCCCTTCTATCCGGTCCCGCACATCCAGCGCGACACGTCTCAGCGCGGCGCTCCCCACATCGCTGACCTCGGTCACGACCGTGGAGACGTCCCCGACCTTCACGGCCCCGGAGGACAACTCGGACGCCAGTGCCCCCAGTTTCTGGCTGGACACGGCGGCGAGCTGCTCCTCCAGCCCGGAGACCCGCTCCAAGAGGCTCTCCAGACGTTCCACGACCTGGCCCGGCGGCACCCGCAGCATCTCGCCGGCGCGATCGAGCGAGGCACGCCACGCGACCAGCTGCTCGTAGGCGGCGATCCCGGTGAGGGCCTCGACACGGCGCAGGTTGGACCCGATGGAAGACTCGGAGGTGATGAGGAGCGGCCCCACCTGCCCCGCCGTGCTGGTGTGGGTGCCCCCGCAGAACTCGGTGGAGAAGTCGCCGATCTTCACCACGCGCACGATCTCGCCGTACTTGTCTCCGAAGAAGGCGATCGCGCCCATCTCCTGTGCCTCCTCCTTGGAGGTCACGGTGGTGGTCACACGGCTGTTGGCGATGAGGTGCTCGTTGATCTCCGTCTCGACTTCCATCAACTCAGGTGCGCTCACCTGCGAGTAGTGGGAGAAGTCGAACCGGAGCCGCCCGTTCTCGACGAGTGATCCCGCCTGGTTGGCGTGCTCCCCGATCACGTCCCGCAACGCCCAATGAAGCACGTGTGTCCCGGTGTGGCTCTTGCGTATCCCCTCCCGCCTGGGGCTGTCGATCGAGGCCTGGACCGGCTGGCCGACCCGGATCTTGCCCTTGGTCACCTTGGCCAGGTGGCCGTGGAGCCCCTGGATGACATGCTGGGTGTCGTACACCATGGCCTGGCCGGTCTCCGTCTCGATCACTCCGCGATCGCCCACCTGTCCCCCGGACTCGGCGTAGAACGGTGTCTTGTCGAGGAAGACCTCGATCTCCTGACCTTCCTCGGCGGCCTCGACCGACTCTCCCTCCCGGACGAGAGACAAGACCACGCCGTCGGAGGTCTCGTACTCGTATCCCACGAAATCGGTGAGCCCGTACCGGTCGAGCACGGCTCGATGGACTTCTGCAGTCTCGGCCAGATCGGCGCCCTTCCAAGCCGACCTCGCCCTCTCCTTCTGCTTGCGCATCTCCTCCTCGAAGCCGGCGACATCGACTTCGACACCTCGCTCGGCGGCGATCTCCTTGGTCAGGTCGATGGGGAAGCCGTACGTGTCGTGGAGCTTGAAGGCGGTGCTGCCGCTCAGTGACGATGTCTCGGCCAGCTCGGTGTCGAGAAGTTGATGGCCCGAGTCGAGGGTGCGGCGGAACTTCTCCTCCTCCCTCGTCACGACGTCGATGATGAAGTCGCGCTTGTCCACGAGACCCGGGTAGGCGTCGCCCATCACGTCGATGGTCGACTCCGCCAGCTTGGGCACCACCAGGCCTTCGCCCCCGTACTGCCAGGCGTGACGCACCACGCGGCGGAGCACTCTTCGTAGTACGTGCCCCCGACCTTCGTTGGAAGGGACGACCCCGTCGCCGATCAGGAACGTCACGGCGCGGCCGTGGTCGGCGAGGATGCGCAGCGACACGTCGGCACGCTCCGACGCCCCGTATTCGAGCCTCGTGTAGCGCTCCGCGGTGCGCAGCACTTCCCTGGTGGTGTCTATCTCGAACACCGACGGGACGCCTTGCATCACCGCGGCGATCCGGTCGAGGCCCATCCCGGTGTCTATGTTCCTCGCCGGGAGATCGCCCACCACGTGGTACGGCTCGTCCTGGACGTTCTGCATGAAGACCAGATTCCAGATCTCGACGAACCGGTCCTCGCCGCCGCCCTCGATGGGCCCGCCCGCGGCGCCGAAATCCGCTCCCTTGTCGAAGAAGATCTCCGAGCTCGGGCCGCACGGCCCCGGGATGCCCATCTGCCAGAAGTTGTCCTCCTTGCCGCGTTGAACCCGGTTGGCGGGGACGCCCACGCCGTCGATCCAGATCTCCTCGGCCTCGTCGTCGGTCTCGTGGACCGTGAACCAGAGCAATTCGGGGTCGAGGCCGAGCATCTCGGTGACGAACTCGTAGCTCCAGGGGATTGCCTTCTCCTTGAAGTAGTCGCCGAAGCTGAAGTTGCCCAACATCTCGAAGAAGGAGAGATGCCGCTGGGTGGTCCCGATGATGTCGATGTCGATGGTCCGGACACACTTCTGTACCGAGACGGCACGCGGCCAGGGAGGCTCTTCCTCGCCGAGGAAATAGGGCTTGAAGGGGACCATCCCGGCATTGGTCATCAGCAGCGTCGGGTCGACCGGGATCAGCGACGCCGACGGCCGGTAGGTGTGGTCCCTCGCCACGAAGAACTCGACGAAGGCCTCCCTGATCTCCTGGCTTCTCACGAGTCTTCGTCCTCCCCGATCTCCCGGCGGGCCTTGCTCACCGCCGAGAGGTCGATTCCAAGCTCGGCGAGCTGGCTCTCCTCGACCCACGTGGGCGCGCCGGTCATCGGGTCGACACCCGTCTGGGTCTTCGGAAAGGGAATCACCTCACGGATCGACGCCTCACCCTGGAGGACCATCACCAAACGGTCGATCCCGAAGGCGAACCCACCGTGAGGAGGGGTTCCGTACTCCAGGGCCTCGAGGAACCAGCCGAATCGGCGCTCGGCCGTCTCCGTGTCGATGCCGAGGATCTCGAACACCTGTCGCTGGACGGCAGGATCGTGGATCCTGATCGAGCCGGAACCGAGCTCGACTCCGTTCAACACCGCGTCGTAGGCCTTCGATATCGCCGTCTCCGGGCTCTCTCTCATCTCATCGATGGATGCAGGTGAGGTGAAGGGATGATGTGAGAAAGTGATGGAGCCGTCTTCGTCCTCCTCGAAGAGCGGGAAGTCGATCACCCACAGAAACTCCAGATCGTCGTGCCCGGACGGCCGCCCCAACTCGTTGCGGAGCGCACCCAGGACCTCCACCGTTGTTCGCCAGCGATCGGCGGCGAGGAGGAGAATGTCACCGGGCTCGGCTCCCATGGTCTCTTTGATGGCCCCCAGCTCGTTGTCGTCGAGGAACTTGGCCACCGGGGAGCGGATGGAGCCGTCGTCCTCGACGACCATCCACACCAGGCCCTTGGCTCCCATGCCCTTGGCACGATCGGTCAGATTGTCGGCGCGGGCCCGCGACCACTCCTGGGTCCCTGCGTTGATCCCGCGGACGGTGCCGCCCTCATCGATGGCCGTCTTGAAGACTCCGAACCCTGTGTCACGCAGGTGGTCGGTGAGGTCGGTGATCTCCATGCCGAACCTGAGGTCTGGCTTGTCGATCCCGTAGCGATCCATGGCCTCATGCCAGGTGAGACGTGGGAACGGGAGGGGCACATCCACGCCACGTATCTCCTGCACGGTCGCGGCCAGCACCTTCTCGATGGTGGAGAGAACGTCGTCGCGTCCCCAGAAAGAGCCTTCCAGGTCGAGTTGGGTGAACTCGAGCTGACGGTCGGCGCGGGTGTCCTCGTCGCGATAACAGCGGGCGATCTGGAAGTAGCGCTCGACTCCGGAGATCATCAAGAGCTGCTTGAAGAGCTGTGGTGACTGGGGAAGGGCGTAGAACTCACCCTGACGGTGCCGGGACGGGACCAGCATGTCCCTGGCCCCCTCCGGGGTGGAGTTGATCAGCGTCGGTGTCTCCACCTCGAGGAAGCCCATCTCGTCGAGGGCCCTCCTGATGGCGGCCGTCGCCCGGGATCTGGCTCTCAGGTTTGCTGCCATCCTGGGCCGGCGCAGATCGAGGTAGCGATGGCGAAGCCTGGTTTGCTCGTCGACGTCGGTTCTGTCGTCGATCATGAACGGCAGGGCTCGGGCCGGTGCCAGGACCTCGACGTCGGCTGCCCCGATCTCGACCTCACCCGTCTCCAGATCCGGGTTCTCCGTGCCCTCGGGCCGCTTGCGCACCATCCCCGTCACCTGGACACAGAACTCCATCCGCAGACCGGCGACCGTGGGATGGTCCTCGGGGTCGGCCACCACCTGCACGATGCCCGTGGCGTCGCGCACGTCGAAGAAGGCGATGCCACCGTGATCACGTCTTCGCTGGACCCATCCGGCGATCGTCACCTCGGTATCGACATCGGAGAGTGAGAGCGTGCCCGCTCCGTGTGACCTCATGCCTTCCTGAACCAACTGACAACCTCCTGAAGCGGCAATTCGGCGCGCTCGTCCTGAGTCTGTACGTCCACGAGATGCCCAAAGCCCTTCCACACCAGGATCACCGGGGCCTCCATCCGACGCGCCGCCCTGAACTGAGCCTTCACCGAGCGGCCTTCCGGGTCGAAATCGACGCGCAGGCCCTCGGCGCGCAGTGAGGACGCCACCCGCAGCGCCTCACCCGGCCCGGTCTCGGACACGATGTAGGCGTCCAGGTGTGTCTCCACCGGATCACCCAGCGCAAGCATGATCCGATCGATCCCCAAGGCAAAGCCGACACCCGGTGTAGGTCGGCCGCCTATCGCCTCGGAGAGCCCGTCGTAGCGCCCTCCCCCGCCGACGGCGTTCTGCGCCGCATCGAGACCCGTCGCCACGTATTCGAATGCGGTGCGGGTGTAGTAGTCGAGCCCGCGGACCAGGTTGGAGTCCTCGACGTAGGCGATTTGGAGCGAATCCAACGCGCTCTTCACCATCTTCAGGTGCTCGGCGCAGTCCTCGCACAGGTAGTCGACGATCCGGGGCGCGTCGACCAATTGGCCCTGGTCGGTCTTCGAGTCGAGCACACGTAGCG
>JBAVPF010000106.1:0-2236 GCA_049692815.1 Acidimicrobiia bacterium | reverse complement strand
ACTTGAGAGGACACTATTTGAACTCGATCCTGGAGCGGAAGACCGAAGAACTACAGCGAAGAGCTGCTGAAATCGAGAAACTGCTGGGTCGCGAGACTTGACCCGAAGCAGGTGCTTGTCGTCCGTCACCTGTTCTTGCGGAAGATGGAGGCAAGGTAATCACGGAGTCGGACCAGTGGACCGCGACTATTCGTCTCCTCTTCGCTGATCATGGTCTGCTCAGCTGTCGTTTGGTAGTGGCGTTCTTTCTTCGCCCAATCCCGACGGCGGCCGGCGTCGATCTGTTCCGGGGTCCATGGTGCGCTCCGGACATCGGTCCTCGGCAGCTGTGGCCTCGGTTCGCGCGACACACTCTTCATTCGCCGGATCCCGGCTTAGAAGCTCATTAGCGTTGGCTTGTTGTTGGCCTAACTGGAAGTCCACTGCTCCTCCACGGATGTGACCGCGCCTTCTTCAATGGTCACCCAGACGCCGAGCCGTGGTTCGTGGGTCTCGAGGAACTCAATCCACTCACGGAACGTCCCATCCCGATGATCGCTTAGAGCGCCAGATACGTACCAACGCACCGGTGTGTCTGAGGCAACTGTGAGGACACTCGCCTGTGGACTCTCGTTCCTCACGTAGTATTCAGGTGGTACCGACCATTCCACGCCATCCTCGGTTGCCGCAAGCGCTGCGCTATCACCAGTGAAGAAACAGGCAAGGTCAAAGGTGATCCCCGCTTGGTCAAATGCCTTCACGTAGCCGTACCACATGCCATCGTGTGGCATCCCGCCGAACCAATGGCAGCCCGACCCGTCGGGACCCGCGAACGCGTCGATGTCCGCTGTTGAAGTCGTAGCGGAACTAGGCGTCTCAGTCGTTGTGGGCTGAGTGCTGGAAGAAGAGGTTGTCGTGCCGATAACCGCGTTTGCTGAGCACCCACAGAGTAAGAAGGCGGCCACAACAACGGAAACGTTCCGTTTGTTCATGAGAATACTGAACCATCTTCGCGGCATGATGTTCTTGCCGGCGCCGTCCCGCACTGCACTACCTGCCACACAGTTCGACGTTGCTATGTCGCAGCACGAACCGACGCGCGGCTGATAGTGAAGTCCGATATCTACACGGGCGGATGCAAAGCCTATATCTAGTCCTTGTCCGCGAAGGAACGGTAGCCGTTCGTGCTGAGATCGACCGTAGCTCTGCCAGTTCCAGCAACTAGGTCGTACGGTACGACCATCGTCGGGTTCTCGGAGTGCCCGCGCGCGCACTCAATGGGTCCCTCGGCTTGTGACCGGATGTATATGCCAATGTCGGCTCCCTTGGCGGGGCTCCGGAGGTCGAGAACTCGAGATGTCACCGCCTTCAGTGAGCCATCTTGTAGGACGTCATATGTGGGTGCAAGGTCGGTTGCCCCTAGGAACGTCCCCAGTTCCATGTCGATGAACACTGCCCATGCATCAGCGTCCCCATCTTCTGGCACCACAACTCTCACTGGTACGGACGGGGTCGCGGCTACATCCGAATCCGCAACGCCCGCTCGCAGTTGTTCCTCCAACTCGTTCAGGTTTGGCGGCGCCAGACGACCAGTGACCGGATCGACAGCAGCAGATTCGTCTGCAATACGATCAGCAGTCAAGCGAGCCTGTATCCACACGTCCCGCATCTCGAGCTCAGGCGTTTCAGCGAACAGCTCGAAGTAACGGTGGAGTGCATCCAATGCCGACCTAGCCATGGGGGGCGGAGCTTCACATATGCCACGGGGGGCACGGTCGTAGCCTTCCTCGTAAAGCTGCTGTGCAGCCAGACCCAGGAAGTCTCCCAACTCGGACTGAGCCTCCAGATCGATCTTCGCCCCGTCCTTATCAAAGAACGCCATCCCTCTAACGAGGCCGTCTCCATCGACGATCAGGACGGTGGATGCCGGAGGTGCCGCTGCATCTGAGATTCCAGACGGCCAGCTGAGACGGACCGATTCAGCCTTGGAAGTCGTGCCGGCCGCCCAGAGGTACTCTCTGACCTGCGCCTCGGTGGGAGGAGTCAGGGAATCGAACTCACTGTCGAATGAAACGCTGACGACAGCGCCTCCGCCTGGCTTTTGCCATAGTTCTCGGTGGAGGTCGGCCAGCACGAGAACGGGGTCAAGCCCGATCCCGGCCTCGACCGGGGCTGGTGCGGCTCTGGACACACTCCCCTCGCCGAGACGTGCCGACTCGGGTGGCAATGCCAATTGCAGCACTCCCCAGGTCAGAGC
>JBAVPF010000105.1:0-5884 GCA_049692815.1 Acidimicrobiia bacterium | reverse complement strand
GGGCGATCCTGGAGGCGTGCCGTGACATCCAGACCCAGCTGGCGGGGCTGGTCGCCGCCCACTACGACCTGAACGTCTCGGAAGTCGCCGTCGAGGACGGGATGGTCTTGCTCCCCGACTACGAGATGGGGATCACCCGTGCCGTCGGCATCGCCCTGGGGCGTCTCGGCGGTGAGATCATCGGAAACGGCGAGATTCGGGTCGAAGGTGACCCTGAGCACCCATTGGGCGGCAGGGCGGTCTTCTACGAGTTCAACTGCGCGGCCTGCGAGCTCGAGGTGGATGAGGAGACAGGGGAAATCCACATTGCGCGATACGTCACCGTTGGTGACGTGGGCAGGGCCCTCAACCCGGCCCAGGTGGAGGGTCAGGACGAGGGGGCGGCGATCATGGGCTTGGGGCACAGCCTGATGGAGCGGATGGTACTCGACGGGTCGGGGCGGATTCTCAACATGGGCGCCGTGGACTATCGGATCCTGACCGCGATGGACGTGCCCGACCAATTGGTCAGTGCCAACGTGGAGAATGCCGACGGTCCCGGGCCCTACGGGATAAAGGGTGTCAGCGAGGCGAGTCTCCTGGCCACGGCTCCTGCGGTCGCAGCGGCTGTCACATCTGCCACCGGGGTCGTGATCCGGGACCTGCCCATCACGCCCGAGCGAATCTGGATGGCGAAGAAAGGCCTCTGAGGGCTGCGGCTACGCCCTCCGGTTCACGGCGTGCGTCAAATCCGGGGATCGACGATCGGCTCCGGGCTTCGACTGCGTTGGTCGAATCGGATCGTGTGTGTGAAGCCGGCATCGAGTGCCATCCCGGCGAGGAGGTCGAAGCCCCAAGCGGCCTCGGCGGGCATGTGGGCGTCACTGGCGAGCGTCAGGTCGAGCCCGGCCTCGCCGAACATCCGGAGCAGGGTCGGGCCGGGGTAGGCCTCTTCAACCGGATGCCGCAGGCCCCCGCTGTTCAGCTCGACGGCGACTCCGGTGGAGAGTGAGGTCGACACCAACTCCTGGTAGAGGTCGGTCGGCTCCCGGTTCAGTCTCCGGCCCCGCATCTTCACCCGATCGGGGTGTGCCAGCACGTCGACGGCACCGGTAGCCGCCAACTGGGCCTCCAGTTGGAAGAACTCCTCGTAGACCTTCCGCCGTCCCCGGCGCTCCCACTCCTCCGCGGCGTGCGGCTTGTCGAATCCCCAGCCTCCTATCCAGTGCACGGAACCGACGAGAACGTCGAACGGGTACTGGCGGACCATCTCCAGCACCGCCTCGATCGTCTCCGGGAAGAAGTCCACCTCCAGGCCGAGCAGGACGGGAAGACCCGCCTCCTTGGCCCGGGAAATCACCTCGACGTAGGAATCGAGGGACATGGTCCGGTCGGCGAGAACATCCTGTCTGGTCAGCTCGGCGACCGCGGCCGTCTCCTGTTCCCAGAACGGGCCCAGCACGTCGGCTGACTCGAAGCATCGGTAGAAGTGCTCGGTGAAGGCGATCTCGGTGACTCCGCGTTCGGCGGCCGTGAGCACGTATTCCTCGACGCGCTCCAGCGGGTACGGCCCATCGGGCGGTGTCAGAGGATGACCGTGATGGGGGAACTGATGTGGGTAGAGATGCAGGTGATTGTCGGCCATCAGCTCTTCACGAGTGGGGGAGATCAAGTGTGAGCGTGGCGGGAGGAGATGATCTCGTATCGACCATCCGGCCGGGGGGTGACCGTTGACCGGCCGGATCGGGGGCCACGACCGCTAGCCGATCGCGGTCAGCTTGTCGTAGAGGGAAGCGGCATTGAGGGTCTGAATGTGGTCCATCATGTACCCCTGGCCGACATCGACCGGGTAGCGCTCGGCGAAGTTGACCCGTTCCACCGTTTCCTCACGACTCCAGCCCTTGGCCACCGCCGCCGCCACCGCTGCCTCCCACTCGAGGAGCATCGACCGCTGGACCGCCAAATACGACTTGTCGGTGACCGGGCCGTGCCCGGGCACGATGGTGTCGATGTCGAGTGCCGCGATCGTGTCCAGCGCTGCCAGCCACTGAGGGACATCCGAGGTCATCAGCCAGGTCTGACACTCGCTGAAGATGGTGTCCCCCGTGAAGACCAACCGCTCTTCGGGCACGTGAACCGTCACCTGGCCGGGGGTGTGGCCCGGTGTGTGAATCAGCTCGAAGGTGTGATCGCCCGCCCGGAGCGTCACGTTGCCGGTGAAGACGATGTCGCCCTTGTTGGGGTCGTCGTAGTAGTCGTTCCGCGTGGGGAAGATCCTCTCCCCCTCGGGGTCGTCGGTGGGAATCGCCTCCGCGGCATAGGCGAATGGGTCGAGGTCGGGGGTGACGACCATGAAGTTGTCGTAGACGCCCTGATGGTGGACTACCTGTCCGGCGCCTTTGAAGTAGTAGTTGCCGAATATGTGATCGACGTGGTGCTCGGTGTTGATGAGATACCGGATCGGACCGTTTTCCTCGGCGAGCTGCCGCATCGCCACCGCCTTGGTGGGCAGCTGGGGCGTGTCTATCACGACGACACCGTCGCTGGTCACCACGAAGCTCGGGTTGCAGCCGCGCAGCTTGGTGGTGGTGTACACACTGTCCCTCACCTGTTGCATGTCCATGGTTCGTCTCCAGTCAGCCCGGGTCGGGGCTCATTGCGTGGCGGTCAGGCCCCCGTCGATGGTGAGGATCTGGCCGGTTATGTATGAGGAGGCATCTGAGCAGAACAACAACACCGCACCCATGAGATCCTCCGGCTGGCCCACCCGGGCCAGGGGTATTCGTGAGACCAGCTTCGCCTTGAACTCGGGATCACTCAACAGCATCGCCACCTGGGGTGTGTCGACGAACGTCGGTGCGATGGCATTGACGGTGATCCCGTACTTTGCCCACTCCGTCGCCTCCTGACGTGTCAGCGAGTCGATGGCACCCTTGGCGGCCACATAGGCCGAGTAGCCGGCGTCGATCCCCAGCTGTCCCCGCACCGACGAGATGTTGAGCACACGGCCCCCGCGACCTGCTTCGATCATCGCCCGAACCGCGTATTGCGTCGGCAGCAAGGCGCTGCGCACGTTCAACTCGAAGATCCAATCCCAGTCGTCCCGCGGGTACTCGTGGGCGGGATGGAGCACCTTGCCGGCACCGCCTCCGATGGCGTTGATGACGATGTCCACTCTGCCGAAGCGATCGAGCGTCTCTTTGACAGCGCGCTCGGCGTCCTCTTCCGTGGTCATGTCCCCGACGATCGTCAGCGCCTCGGAGCCGGTGTCCTCGACCTTGCGAGCTGCACTCTCCACACGGTCCCGGGATGTGCCGGCGACGGCAACCCGAGCCCCGGCGTCGGCCAGGCCTGCGGCCAGCTCGGAGCCGATGCCGCCACTGCCACCGGGCACCAGTGCCACCTTCTCATCGAGACGGAAACGGTCGACGATGCTCATGCTCGGCTCTCCTGTTCGTCGCTGGTTGCCTCTGACCCCGGGCCGACGACTCCTGATCCGGGTCGGCAACGATATCGATGAATGAAATCATCGATAATCGATATTGGCAACATAGACCTGGGCGGAAACACAGTCAACCGCCGTATGGCCGCCGACGAGGAGTGCTTCGCTGCCAGAGCGGGATCGGAATCAGTGGTGAGTCGAAGCCACCCGGGATGCCCTCGTCATCGGTTCCCGGCGACCAAACGGGCTGCGATGTCGACGGCAGCGGCGACGTCGTCGTCGTTGGGGAAGAGGAGGGCTCTCCCCACGACCAGCCCCCTGACTCCAGGAAGCCCCAGTGCCTGCTCCCATGTGGCGAAGACCTCTTCGTCCGACCCCTTGGGGTCCCCACCCAGCAAGAGCGTCGGCATGGTGGTGGACTCCATCACCCTATCCATCTCTTCCACGACCGGCAGTTTGAGCCAGGTGTGCCGGCTGGTGTTGCCCAAGCCGGAGGCGATCCCGACCGACCTGATGACGGCATCGGGGGAGAGATCGTTGACCAGCCTGCCGTCGTCCCATCGGGATATGAACGGCTCGACCATGGCCATCAGCCCCCACGCGGCCAACTCGGACACGGCGCGGCCCGAGCGTTCGAGCGTCCTCACCGTGCCCGGGTCCTCCAGGGCGATCCTGAGGAGGATCTTGCCCCCGTCGAGACCCATGGCCGCGACCGAAGATGCGTCGTAGGCCGTGAAGCGGTCGTCTGCCTCGAAAACCGATCCGGCGAGGCCCCCCCGGTTCATGGATCCGATGACCACCTTGTCCTCCAGGGCGCCGAGCAACAAGAGGTCCTCGACGATGTCGGGAGTTCCCAGCACGCCATCGACGCCAGGTCGCCCGAGGGCGACGACCAGTCGCTCCAGGAGGTCTCTGCGGCTGGCCATGGCTTGTGGCCTGCCACGAGCCGCAAGGGAGCCGCGCGCCGGGTGATCGGCGGCGATCAGCATGATCCGATCGCCCAGCGCTCGTCTGGAGCGGGATGCTGCGGCACGCTCGAAGGCGCCGGGATCCTCGACTCGCACCGAGGTGATCTCGTCGATGCCGACACTCATGCCGACACCTCCGCGAGGGCCGCCAGCACCTCGTCGGTGAAGGGCATTGCGGTCGAGCACTCGAGTCTCGAGGCGACTATCGCCCCCGCCGTGTTGGCGAACTCGAGTGTCTCGTGGATTGGCCATCCGGCGAGAAGGCCATGGCACAGTGCCCCTCCGAAGGCATCGCCTGCGCCCAGACCGTTGACCACCTCCACTTCCACAGGCGCCACGGAGACGACTCCGTCGGCGTCGAATCCGAGCACTCCATCGGGGCCCAGCTTCACGATGACGGTGCCGGGACCACGCTGCATCAGCGCCTCACCGACCTCTCTGGGGTCGGCCTCTCCCACCGCGACCTGGCACTCGGCCAGATTGCCCACCACCACGTCGACCTGGGGGAGGACCTTGGCGATCTCCTCCCGAGCCGTGGAGACGTCGGCCCAGAACGCCTCGCGGTAGTCGAGGTCGAGGACGGTCAGCCCCGCCCGGCCTCTCATCCGCAGTGCCTCGTGGTGCGCCGAGCGGCTCGGCTCGTCCGAGAGCCCGGTGGTCGTGATCCAGAACAGGTCGGTCCCGGCGATGGCCTCTGCGTCCAACTCCTCGGGCCTGATCATCATGTCGGGCGCTTTCGGATAGCGATAGAAGATGATCGGGAAGTAGTCGGGAGGGTGAATCTCACAGAAGGTGATCGGAGTCGGCAGATCGTCCACCGTTGTGACGTATCGGCTGCTGACCCCGAGACGCTCCAGCTCTTCGCGGAGGTATCGGCCGAAGTCGTCGGCTCCGGTTCGTGAGATCAAGGCGGCGCGTCGCCCATGCCTGGCGGCGGCCACTGCGACGTTGGCCGCACTGCCTCCAAGGAATCTGCCGAAGCTGGTCACCGATCCGAGCGGCACTCCCGACTGCAGCGGGTACAGGTCGATACCCAGCCGGCCCATCGTGATGACTTCGAAGCTCATCGGTGCCCCATCTCGGGCGGGATGACCGTGAGCGCCGGGCTGAGGGTCACGCCGCCGGGCATGGGTGTGGCTGGGTGGAGGTCGCTCTGTGCCAAAGCCTCGATGCTAGCTGCGCCGTGGAAGACGCTTTCCGGAGTGACGATGAGCATCGGGGAGATGATGGTGTCCCACTGGAGTCGAACGGCTCTACCCGGACCGTGTCGGCTCTGCAGACTGATAAGTTGTATAGACAATCGAATCGCGGAGGACCCGAAGTGCAATCACACAATGTCGCCATGCTCGGCACCGGCCTCATCGGAGACTTCTACACGCGGACCCTGCACGGTCAACGCAACCGGGATCGGGTGTCGGTCGTCTACTCACGCTCCGAGGAGCGGGCCAAAGCGTTCTCCGATCACTGGGGAATCGCCAAGCACACCACATCCCTC
>JBAVPF010000104.1:0-1831 GCA_049692815.1 Acidimicrobiia bacterium | reverse complement strand
CACCCAGACACCGGCCGGTGCCAGAGATGCTTTCCGTATCGTCATCGACGGCGATTGCTTCCTGGTGTTTCACTTCGATGACCCGAGCTACGCCGAGAGCTATGCCGATTGGGAGCCAGAATGCACGGTCACCGCGGGGCCGATAGTGCTCCGCTCCGACCCACCCGGCCAATACCTGGCTCCGTATCCGCTCCTCAGCTACGACACTCCGCGTGATGACGTGCGCTGGTCGCATCTGCTCGGAGATGACGACTTTCGCGTCGTCTGCTCCCGGTTCGGAGAGGAATGGGCCCGGCGCGCCGAAATGGCCGGGTTGTAGAGCGACATGGTCGAGAACCCCGCCGATCGTCTCTATTCCACTCAGCACCAGTGGATCAAGCATCACGAGGATGACGTCTACACGTTGGGTTTGTCCTGGTACGCCCACCAAGGGCTGGTCGGTCCTGAGCTGGTCGAGCTGCCTGACGTTGGCGAGCATCTCGACTCGGGCGAGATGTACGGCATCGTCGAGTGTCTGGTCGGGGCCCTGCGCGAGCTCTTCGCTCCCGTGGCGGGAGAGGTCGTCGAGATCAACGAGGAGATCGTCGAAGACCCGGAGCTGATCTACGTCTACGACGACCCCTACGAGGAGTACTGGCTGATTCGGATCAGGCCAGATGATCCAGTGGACAGCGCCGATCTCCTCGATGCAGAGGAGTACACCCGAATGACCCCGTATGCCAAGGAGTGGGGATTCGGCGGGCTGGAGTGATCGGCTACTCGCCGATCGACTCGGCGTAGTCCGACGCCTCCATCAGGCGGTGGTGCGCCCCTTCCTCCGACAGGCGGACTCTCAACATCCACCCCGCGCCGTAAGGGTCATCATTGACCATGGAAGGATCGTCTTCGGCGTCTGAGTTGACTGCGATCACCTCGGAGTCGAGGGGCGTGAAGAGGTCCGACGACGACTTCATCGACTCGACTACACCGTAGGGCTCGCCCTCCTCGAGGGTCTCGCCAGCTTCGGGCAGCTCCAAATACACGATCGGACCGAGCTGGTTCTGGGCGAAGTCTGTGATCCCGACGAGGGCCAAACCGTCATCGAGCAGCAAGACCCACTGGTGTTGGTTGGTGTAGCGACGGTCTTCGGGGGTCATGCAGGTGCTCCTTCCGCGATTCAGTGCAGTCCCAGTCCAGCAGCAACCAGAAGTGTGTCACCCACCGTCTCGGACAGCGTTGGGTGAGCATGAATGAACCGTCCAACGTCGCGGACATCAGATTTGGTGCCCAGGGTGATCATCAACTCGTGAATCAGCTCACCTGCTTCGGGACCGACGACCGATGCTCCGACCAGACGATTCGATTCGGAGACCACCAGTTTCACCAGGCCGCGCTTCTCTCCTCTTATCACGGCGCGGCCGCCACCCCCGTACGGTCGCTGGTGGGTTACCACGTCGACGCCGGAATCCCGAGCCCCGCGTTCGGTGAGGCCGACCTGGGCGACTTCGGGGCGCGTGTAGACGACGAGTGGAATGGCGTGGTAGGCGACCGGTGCCGGCTTCCCTGTGGCGAGGAACTCTGCAACTGCGAGGCCCTCGGCAAACCCGACATGTGCCAGCTGGGGTGTTCCGGCCACGACATCTCCCACTGCGAATACCCCGGGCACGGATGTCTCCATCGTCAACGGGTCGACCTTCACATGGCCTTTGTCCGTTTCTACACCCAGTTCCTCCAAGCCCAGCTCTTCGGTGTTGGGACGTCTACCCACGGCCACCAGGATGACGTCGGCTTCGATCCTGGTGCCGGCCACATCGATGACAACGCCGGCCTCGGTGATCGACGGCTTCTGGGC
>JBAVPF010000103.1:0-3278 GCA_049692815.1 Acidimicrobiia bacterium | reverse complement strand
TCGCCGAGCAGCTGGGGCTCATCGGCGGGTTGTTTGTCCTCGTCCTCTTCGCCGTCATCGTGTGGCGGCTACTGGTCATTGCCGCCAACGCCCGTGATCGGTTTGGCGCGCTCATCGCGGCCGGGATAGCCGCGATGATCGTCTTCCATGTGTTCGTCAACATCGGCATGACGATCGGGATCATGCCCGTCACCGGGCTGCCCCTTCCGTTTCTGAGCCAGGGTGGGTCCTTCTACATGGCGATGGCCCTGTCCCTGGGGATAGCCAATTCGATCTGGCTGATGCGCACCCCGGTCCCTGGTGAGAATCAGCTCACCTGATTTTGGCCGGCCGACTTTGGCCGATGGCTCCCCACATTCGAGGTGACGATCAGGGTTGGGGATCACCCTCACGAGTCTGACTCAAGGGGGATCTGGTCGGCCAAACAGACGCCGGTCGGCCGGCGGCTGCCGCTCCCGTCTTCACAGCTTGAGCATGAGGTACCAAGTACTCAGTACCAAGTACTCAGTACCTGGCACTCAGTGCCAAGTACCGGCGAGCCTCTAGGCTCGACGCCTCATGTACCGGCGTAGTCAGGAGGGGTGGGTCGAGGTCATCTGTGGGCCTATGTTCAGCGGGAAGAGCGAGGAGCTGATCAGACGGGTCACCCGGTCCCAGATAGCACGTGTCCCGGTGCAGGTCTTCAAGCCTCGTCTGGACGATCGGTATGCCAACGCCGAGGTCGTCTCGCACTCGGCTTGGAAGGTGGAGGCGACTCCCGTGGACGACTCCACCGAGATGCTCCGGGCCGTGCACAACAAGACTCGTGTCATCGGCATCGACGAAGGGCAGTTCTTCGACGACGGCCTCGTCGAGGTCGTGGACAACCTGGCGGCAACGGGGAAAGAGGTCATCGTGGCCGGTCTGGACACCGACTATCTGCGAAGGCCTTTCGAGCCGATACCCTCGCTATGTGACCGGGCCGAATACGTGACCAAGATGCTCGCCGTCTGTCATCGCTGTGGTGGCCCGGCCCTCTACACCCAGCGCATCGTCAAGTCTGACGACTTGGTGGTTCTCGGCGCCCAGGACGCCTACGAGGCGAGGTGTCGTATGTGTTACGACCCGGGTGAGCCGGAGCAGCCGGCCCTGGGCCTCGACTGAGAGCGTTAGCCGCGAATATCGCGAGCTCTGTCAACGGTGGCTCCTGGTATGGGCGCGAGACTCTGTTAACCTGACCTTGTTCGGGAGGCGCCTCGAGTTCTTCGCCCCGGCGCCCACCGCTTCGATTCTTTTCGGTCGCGCCCCATCCAGGCATGGCGGCGACCGGTGAAATTTCAGAGGAGTTGAGAACAAATGGCTCTATTCCGCCGGAAGGGCCCAGAGATCGTTCGTAAGTCATCCGCGAGCGGGACTGTGGAAGAGCGCAAGACCGTGCGCGTGAAAGGTCAGAAGGTCGAGGTGCGTCGTGTTGCCGCACCGGTCGCGGAGAAGGCGAACAAGACCAGGCGCTCCAAGAACGGTTCCAAGGGCAAGCAGAAGACGCCCTCAGGGCGCAATGGCATAGCCACGACCCGGGCCAGATCTCGCCGGCCGGTCGATGACGAGATAATCGTCCCGACCGAATCGTCCCGGAAGCAGATGCTGGTCAGCGCCAACCGGTCCCAGACCCAGATCGTCATCCTCGAGGGCCCCGTCCTGGTTGAGCACTACGTGGCCAGGGACGACACCAATTCCGTCGCCGGGAACATCTACCTCGCGGTTGCCCGCAATGTCCTCCCCGGGATGGAGGCGGCCTTCTTGGATTTCGGCGCCTCCAAGAACGGGGTCCTCTACGCCTCTGACGTGGCCACCGGGTCCCGTCGCAACGGCGGTCGCAGCGGCAAGCGAATAGAGGATGTCCTCAAAGAGGGCGACAAGGTGTTGGTGCAGGTCACCAAGGATGCGATGGGCGCCAAAGGGGCCCGTCTCACGGGGATACCTTCTCTGCCGGGCCGTTACCTGGTCCTGGTCCCCGACTCGGACAGTGTCGGCATAAGCCGTCGCTTGCCTGATACCGACCGGAACCGTCTGAGGGACGTCATCAACAAGGTGAGGCCACCTGGCTTCGGGGTCATCGTCCGCACCGCGGCGCTGCATGCATCGGCCGAGGAGTTGGCCGCCGATATCTCCCGCCTCACCAAACAATGGGAGGCCATCAACGAGCAGGCCAAGGATGGCGCCGCGCCGAGCCTCATCCATCAGGAGCCCGAGCTGCTCATCAAGGTGATCCGCGAGCACTTCACAGCCGACTTCCGCAAGCTCCTGATCGACGACGAAAGGTCGTTCGACACGGTGATCTCCTATCTCCAGTCGACGGCGCCGGATCTCGTCAGCAAGGTTCAGCTCTACAGAGACGAGATCGCCTTGTTCGATCGTTATCACGTCGACGATCAGCTCAAGAAGGCGCTCGACCGCAAGGTCTTCCTGCCTTCGGGCGGGCACCTGGTCATCGATCGCACCGAGGCCCTCACGGTCATCGACGTCAACACCGGCAAGTTCGTCGGGTCCAGCACCCTCGAGGACACCGTGCTGCAGAACAACCTCGAGGCTGCCGAGGAG
Source organism: Acidimicrobiia bacterium (assembly GCA_049692815.1). Lineage (GTDB taxonomy): Bacteria > Actinomycetota > Acidimicrobiia > Spongiisociales > ZC4RG35 > JANQRA01. The sequence goes on along the minus strand of JBAVPF010000103.1, from coordinate 698 downwards.
ATAGGGCGTCAGCTCCGCCTTCGCGACATTGGTGGGATCATCGTCATCGACTTCATCGACATGGAGACCGTCGAGAACCAGCAGAAGGTGTTGCGACGTCTCAAGGAGACGCTGGCGAAGGACAAGACGCGCACCCAGGTGTTCGAGGTGTCCCATCTCGGGTTGGTGGAGATGACGCGAAAGAACGTGTCAGCCGGGCTGTTGGAGCAGTTCTCCCACAAATGTGAGCACTGCGCAGGCCGTGGCGTGATCATCGATGAGACCATCGTCCCCACCCCGACCCCGGCAGAAGCCGCTGCCGTGGAGATCGAGGCCTGAAGCGGGCTTTGCCCAGTACCGTGTGATAGTTAGCATCTAGCGAGGTTCCCCCTTCTCTGAGAGGTTTTCCATGTACGCCATCATCCGCGCCGGTGGCAAACAGGCCAAGGTCCATTCGGGCGATGTCATCGAGATCGAGCGCGTCAAGTCCGGCGACGAGAAGCTGACCTTTGCCCCGCTGCTGGTCGTCGACGACGACGGCAACACCTTGTCCGACAGGGCCGTGCTGGCCAAGGCCTCGGTGACGGCCAAGGTTCTCGGTGAGGTGGCCGGAGAGAAGATCGACATCTTCAAGTACAAGAACAAGTCCGGGTACCGGCGTCGTCAGGGGCATCGCCAGAAGTACACCCGCATCGAGATCACGAGCATAAAGCTCCCGG
>JBAVPF010000102.1:0-5909 GCA_049692815.1 Acidimicrobiia bacterium | reverse complement strand
GTTCTGGTGCGTCGGAAATGACGACCGTGTCGGAGACATCGGTGCGATCCGGGCCAGGATTCTGGGTGACGAGCTATACCTCCATGCTCAGGTTCGACTCGAGGAACCTGCGTTCCTATTTGACCGTGGGGCTCGTGGTCCAGGTCCTCATGGGAGCGGGTATGGCCGTGATGTATGGCTACTTCTTCGGTGACCTCGACGCGGCGCAGCAGACATTTCTGGTGACGGGGATTCCCGCCCTGGCTCTGGTCCCGGTGGGCTTCGTCATGGTGCCGGCGTCGATTGGGGACCTCAAGCTGCATGACACCTACGACTATGTGTGGTCGCTGCCCGTGTCCCGGTTCGCCTCGGCCATGGCAACGCTGTCGATCTTCACCGCCCTGGCCATTCCCGGGACGGTCATTGCTCTCCTGGTGGCCAGAGTGATGTATGGCATCGATCTCCAGGTGTCGCCTGCCATCGCCCCCGCGATCCTGCTGACCTCGGCGATGGCGACCTCCGTTGGATATGCCCTGGGACACGGAATTCCTGAGCCGCGGGTGACCAACCTGATCACCAACGTTCTCATCTTCCTCGTACTCCTCTTCAGTCCGATCGTGGTTCCCATTGAGCAGTTCCCTTCCTGGTGGGAGACAGTCCATCGGGTCCTGCCCTTCTGGCACATGTCGGTGGTGATACGTGCCGGGTTGACCGAGGGCATGGTCACCACGTCTGTTGCGGCCTCCTACCTTGCCTTGATCATCTGGTGCATGGTCTCCTGGGCGGTTGCAGGCCTGGTCATAGGCCGTCGGCGCTGAGAGACGAATCCGGCGGGCATGACGCGCTCGTCCTCTGCGGTTCGCAGAGCGAACCGGCGGCCAACAAGTGCCTTTGGCCCCTAACGACTCGGCTTCGGCTCCAATAGACGAGGACCCATCAGCCCCAGTGAAGGAGGCATGCAATGTCTGATGTTCTCGAAAGGGCGAAGCAGGGAGAGCGGGCTGAACGCAAGCGATTCGATGCCATCTGGTGGGGTGGTGTGCTCATCTGGCTCGGTATCGCCCTGGCCGGCGACTCCTGGGGCTTCCTGCCCCGGATCGATGGGGAATGGTGGCCTTGGATCTTCATCGGCGCCGGCCCGTGGGCGCTGTTGCTCAATGGATATCGGTACGGCTCGGCCACCGCCCCGAAACCCTCGACCCGGGACTGGACGTGGACCGTCGTATTCATGGCGATCGCTGTCGGTGCTGTCGTCGACTTCAGTGGCCCCATCGTCGGCGCCGCCGCTCTCGTTGTGATCGGGCTGGTGATCCTGTTCAGAGCCATCGCTCGCCAGGAATAGCCATCCGTACCTCGCTGGATGGCGGGCACCTTCGGGATCGCCCGTGTGTTGCTGGGTTCTGCCCAAACCGGCCGCGGGGCTGATCGGTCTAGTTCTCGTTCCGTCGTAATCGGGCCAGGATGAGAGCTGTGAGATGGACTGACCGTCGTAGACCCGAGCCGTCACCCCCTTGGCACGATGCCTGGGCCTCGACATCGGCCAGGTGGGACCACCTCGACAAGGCGGAGATCGACCGGCTGAGGGATCAGGCATGGGAGTTGACCTCCCGTTGCCGGTGGGAAGGTCTCGACGGTCTCGATGTCACACCGGAGATGCAGGGCGTGATCGCCACGGAGGGCTCCCTCCTCTCGGTGAACATCGGCTCGTCGATCTTCAGGGACGTGACGTCGATCCTCATCGCTCCGACGACTCAGAATCGCGTCACCCGGCATCGTGTTGGCGGGATGGTCGTGTCCGAATCATCGGCCTGCGTGCTCGGTGAGAGCCTCCTCCACGGCCCGGTGAGGCTGGCGTGGGATCAGGTCGTGGCCGACAGGTCACGGCAATCGTCGGTGGTCATACACGAGTTCGCACACAAGTTCGACATGGCCGACGGTTATGTGGACGGAGAGCCGCCGCTGCCTGGGATCGAGGAGGCGAGAGTCTTCGACGAGGTGATCGGCGCTTCCAGGGCAGCCCTTGCTGGTTCGTCCGACTTCGAACCGCTGTCAGAATATGCGCTGACCAATCGAGCGGAGTTCTTCGCTTGTGCCAGCGAAGCCTTTTTCCTCAGATCCGAGCGACTCAGACGGAGATTCGCCGACCTCTACTCGACTCTATGCGATGTCTATCGCCAGGACCCGGCGTCGGCTGGCAGAGCGCCTGAAAGGTCATAGGCTCGGGGAGGATCGAAGGCTCTTTCAGGAGGAGCCGTGGTGATTGCGACAGACTCGTATGCCCGCCAGGACGCGGGGGATGTAGCAGCCGGGCTCAACGTCGATCCCAACGCGGGCCTGACGTCGAGTGAAGCGACCCAACGACTCGCCAACTACGGCTACAACGAGATCGAGGAGCGTGAAGAACCGCTCTGGCACCGGATCCTGCGGCGCTTCTGGGGCCCTATCCCATGGATGATCGAAGTGGCTTCGATTCTCTCGGCGGTGGCCCGCAAGTGGGAGGACTTCGTCATCATCACGATCATGCTGGTGGTGAATGCCGGCATAGATTTCGCCCAGGAGCGGCGGGCCATGGGTGCGATCGCCGCTCTGAAGAAGCGTCTGGCGGGCACTGCCACCGTCATCCGCGACGGGCAGTGGGGTGAAGTCCCGTTCCGGGAACTCGTCCCTGGCGATGTCATCAGGCTTCGCCTCGGTGACATCGTCCCCGCCGACCTGATCCTCCTCGACGGCGACTACTTGTTGGTGGACGAGTCGGCGATGACCGGAGAATCACTGCCGGTCAGCAAAGGGCGTTCCGAGGCCGTGTATGCAAACACGGTGATCAAGCAGGGTGAGATGACCGCCCTAGTGGTCAACACCGGCGAGAACACCAATTTCCACTCCATGGTGGCTCTGGTGGCAAGGGCGGAACAGCAGGAGCACAGCCACTTCCAGAAGATGGTCATTCGGATCGGTGACTTCCTCATCGCCATCACCGTCGTGTTGGTGCTGGTCATCATCGCGGCCGGGATCTTCCGCAACCAGGATCCGTTGGAGCTGGTTCGCTTCTCGCTGGTATTGGCGGTGGCGGCAATTCCCGTCGCCCTGCCCGCCGTGTTGTCGGTGACGATGGCGGTAGGCGCCATGAACCTGGCCCGGCAGCAGGCGATAGTCAGTCGTCTGGTTGCGATAGAGGAGCTGGCTGGTGTGGACGTGCTGTGCTCCGACAAGACCGGCACGCTCACCCGCAACGAGATGCACGTCGCCGAGCCCGTCGTCTTCGCCGGTCACGACGAGAGGGAGCTGTTTCTGATGGCGGCCCTGGCCTCGCGGCCCGAGAACAACGATCCCATCGAGATGCCCATCTTCGAATACGCAGACGATCACTTCCCCGATCTGGACTGGAGGTCGTATCGACAGCAGTCGTTCACACCCTTCGATCCAAAGAGCAAGCGCACGGTGGCGTCGGTCGACATGGAGAGTGGCCCGGTGACTGTCACCAAAGGTGCGCCCCAGGTGCTGCTGAAACTCTCCCAGATGTCGGGCAAAGCGGCCCAGGATGTGGAAGAGCAAGTCGACCGGCTGGCCTCGGAGGGCTACCGCACCCTGGCGGTTGGGGTTCAAGACGGGGAGCGACTCGATCTGATAGGCCTGGTGCCGCTGTTCGACCCGCCGCGCGACGATTCCAAGGAGGTCTTGGCCGACCTCGCAACGCACGGGGTGGTCGTGAAGATGATCACGGGGGACAATCTGGCCATCGCACGCGAGATCGGGGGGATGCTCGGGCTCGATGGGAAGGCCGTGCGTTCCGCGCAGCTGGGTGCTGCCGGGAGCGAGGAGCTAGCGGCGGTGGCGAGGATCGTAGCCGACGCCTTGTACGAGAAGCTCGAGCCCGACGTCGGCCAATCGGAGGTCGAGAGATTCGCCGACGAGGTTGCAGACCGGGTGTCCCAGCAGTTCGAAACCGAAGGTCTCACAGAGGGCTTCATCCGCTCCCATGAGTCCGACATCGTCCGGATGATCGAGGACGTGGAGATCTTCGCCGAGGTGGTTCCGGAGGACAAGTACACCATCGTCGATCTCCTCCAGAAGTCCGGTCATTTCGTGGCGATGACCGGTGACGGGGTCAACGACGCCCCAGCACTGAAGAAGGCCGACGCCGGGATCGCCGTCTCCAATGCGACCGACGCGGCGAGGGCGGCGGCCGACATAGTGCTGACTGCGCCAGGCCTCGGTGTGATCAACGAGGCCATCAAACAGGCTCGTATCACCTTCGAGAGGATGAACTCCTACGCGGTGTTCCGGATCGCCGAGACCTTGCGGATCATCCTGTTCATGACGCTGGCCATCGTCGTGTTCGACTTCTACCCGATCACGGCCCTGATGATCATCGTCCTGGCGTTACTCAATGACATCCCCATACTCGCCATCGCCTACGACAACACCCGTGTGGACGAGGCGCCGGTTCGCTGGAAGATGCCGCGGGTGTTGACGACGTCGAGTGTCCTCGGCGTCAGCGGCGTGGCCTCGTCGTTCCTGCTCTTCTTCATCCTCGTCAAGGCGGGTTTGTCCACCGACCTGATTCAGAGCCTGTTCTTCGCCAAGCTGGTCGTCGCCGGTCACGGGACCATCTACAACACCAGAATCGATGACTGGTTCTGGCGCAAGCCCCATCCGTCGCGTCTGCTGTTCGGGGCCACCTTCGCCACGCGAATCATCGGAACACTCCTCGCCGTGTACGGCATCTTCATGACCCCGATCGGATGGGGATGGGCCGGGCTCATGTGGGCCTATGCCATCGTGTGGTTCATGGTGAACGACGTCGTCAAGATGGGTGCTCGTCGATTCCTGCGCAAGCGGGGAGTGGTCGACTGAGCACGGCCGGGCGTGTCGAGGTGCGAATACTCGTAGCGTCCTGTTCCCGGTCGACCCTGCGCCAGCATCGTGATTGGTGATGACTTCTGAGAGTGTGGAAGGTCCAACCCGTCCGTCCATGACTGTGTGGCGGGCCGTAGCCCTCGGCATCGGTTCCATGGTGGGAGCGGGGATCTTCGCCCTCCTCGGTGAGGTGGGAGCGGTGGCCGGACCTTCGGTGTGGATCGCATTCCTCATCGGTGGTGCGGTCGCTCTTCTGAACGGCTACTCATACGGAAGACTCGGTGCCCGATATCCGTCAGCCGGAGGCCCGGTGGACTATCTGGCTCGCGGCTACGGAGAGGGGGTCTTCGCAGGAGGGTTGTCCATCTTCTACTACGCAGCCGGAGTCATCGGGATGGCGATGGTTGCTCGTGCGTTTGGCTCGTACGCCGCCGATCTGTTCGGATCCTCCCAACCTTCCTCATTGGAGGTCGGGATCTACGCGGCGATCGCCGTAGTGGGCCTGATGCTCGTCAACGTCGCCGGAGCCTCTTCGGTGGGAAAGGCGGAGCTGATCGTGGTGGCCGCAAAGCTCTCCATCCTGGGGGTGTTCGTTGTGGGAGGCGCTTTTGGCGTCAGTTCCACGCTCCTCGCAGCCGAGTTCACGGTCTCGTCACCGGCGTCGCTGCTCGCAGCGGTTGGGTTCGCCTTCTTTGCCTACACCGGCTTCGGCGTGGTCACCAACGCGGCGGCAGACATGGATCACCCGGAGCGTGACCTGCCCAGAGCCCTGATCATCTCGATCGGGATCGTGATCGTCCTCTATGTGGCCATAGCGTTGGTTGCGTTCGGGAGTCTCCGCGTCGACGAGATAGTGAAGGACAAGGACACCGCCTTGGCAGTGGCCGCCCAGCCCTTCTTTGGGACCCTCGGGTTCAAGGTCATGGCGATTGCCGCGTTGCTGTCGACTGCTTCGGCGATCAACGCATCGTTGTACGGATCGACCAACGTCAGCTATGTGCTTGGGAAGGAAGGCGAGCTCCCCGAGAGCTTCGATCGTCGGAGCTGGCACGGAGCCCCCGAAGGTCTGTATC
>JBAVPF010000101.1:0-3309 GCA_049692815.1 Acidimicrobiia bacterium | reverse complement strand
GATGGCTGGGAAGCATGGGCGCTCTCCCACTCGTTGTAGGCGTTGAGTCTCTCTGCGGCCCACCGGCACCACACGTCTGCGCCATAAATGGCGCTCCAGAGCGTCAAATGCTCAGGGGTGCTGATCTCGAGCCCATTTGCACTCCCATACCAGGCCCAACCGTCCTCATTCACGAAGATACTCTTGGATAGCAGCGTATTCTCCGCCATGCGGATGCCATCCAAGAAACCCTCGAAGCTGGCGCCGGCCAGGGCGGCTCGCTTCGTCTCCCGGGAGAGGATGGTGGAGCCCTTCACTGCGATGGCGGTCTCGTCGAAGACCATGTCGATTCCGTCATCGCCGCCGAGAAGAGAGATCAGTCCGTGATTCCATCGGTAGGTGAACAGAGCGGGGGCCGAGAGGCCGGATTCCTCAGCCGGGTCACCCGGCAACGTTTCGCCAAACAGGTATACCGATGTGATTCCGTCGCCGGGAGCGACAGTGTCGACGAAGGTGATGTCGACAGCGGAACGGTCGCCCGGGCCCACGTGAGTGCGTCGCTTCGCAAGGTCGGCGGTCACGATCTCCACGAGCAGCCGGGCGCCCACCGGATTCACCCCGTCGAGAAGGTCTGCCATCTCCGCGTTCCCGACGGCCGCAAATGTGTCGACGAGGTCGTTCCTGGCTGCGGCAAGAACCTCGGTTGACGCCCCGAGCAGCCCGAAGTCGACCGAGAGGCTGGGGAGTACCTTCCCGGATTCGTCCACCTCCCGGCCTTCGATGGAATCGGTCGGGGTGAAGGTGAAGTCACCTGCGAGATCGACAGGCTCGCCCTGGCCGGTCTCGGCACGATCGAGGACCTCCTGATAGAAGCTCACCGGCCCGTCGTCGGTCTGCTTTGCCATGTCGATGTGGATGGCGAAGTCCTGCACGGCCTGGGTCCCACCGAGCACGAGATCCATCAGCTCCGACGCCTCTCGAGCCGGCGACGTCGATGACGTGGTCGAATCCTCGGATCCTGACGAGGTGCAGGCAGTAGCCAGCAGGGCGATTGCGACGATGCCCGCAACAAGGCGTCGCCGTCCATTCGGCCGAGTCAGAAGTTGCATCCCTGGCTCTCAGCGACGTGTGTCAACGTGGAGACGCCGATCTAACTGCAGGTCACCTCGATGGTGCCGGGGACCGGGTCTCTGCTGGTGTCTATGCCATCCGTCATCGGGCCGCTGATGGAGAAGCTGGCCTCACCGGTCTCGAACTGGACGTCCTCACCACCGGGCAGGGCGGAGTTCATGGTGAAGAACACCGGGGGATCGGCTGCGAAGTCGATCACGCTTCCCGCGGCATAGGCCGGTGACACACTGGTGTCGATCTCAACGGACATCGTCCCCTCGTCGGCGTTGTAGACATGGCTGTGACCCTGGATCCCGCACTCGCCGGAAGTCCGATACTCGACTCCTTCCACCACGGCGACGGCTTCCCCGGGGCCCACCCTCTCTTCCTCGTACTGGAGCCGCTCCTCTTCCAGGTCCGCGTTCGGCTCGATGACGACCGAGAGCCCGCTGTCATCGGGAAAACCGATCATTCCCTCGGTTGTACCCACTGTGATGAGGCCCACCCCGGGCTTGGCGAAGACCAATGCGCTGTTGACCTCGTCCTCGCTGAGCAGCTCGTAGCCGGCGTCGACGAGGTGCTGTCGGACGAAAGCGAGCAGCTGATCGGCCTCGAGACTCGCCGATGCCCCTCCGAGCTCGTTCTTGCCGGTCTCGGTGCTGGTGCTGGAACCGACCACCACGAAGTCTGCTGGAAGCTCGAAGTCGCTTGGCCACCAGTCCGGGAGCTCGTCGACACCCAGCTGCATCTCCCCTTCGTCTGTGGTGATCTTGATCGAATCATCGGCTCCCACGGTGACGTCGACGTCATCCCCGCTGCCGGCCTCCAGCGCTTTCTCGGCCACATCGCTTGCCCCGCAGGAAGCGAGGACCACGGACATCGCCATTGCCAAAGACAAGAGACGACCTGACCGCCTCGAACTCATAATCACTGTTTCCTCCACTGCATTGGACTTCGGCTCGAACGTGCCGAAAGTAGGAGTGGTGGCTAAACAGCCGCTTAAGGAACCGCTGGGATGTTCAGTCGTCGCCGATCATCGAGTCGAGGTGGCCGTCTTGGAACGCAAGAACGTCGCTGCGTCCGTGACTGGATCCTCGATGGTGACGGCGACACCTTCGACTCGGGCAATCAACTCCCTGCCGGTGGGGGAAGCCTCCAACGGGAGCCACCCGTACCTCTCGTAGACGTCCTCGACAGTCGTGACGAGGCCTGCGGCCAGCCCGGCGTCGCCGTCGGCCAGCGCCAGTCGGGCCACCGAGATGAGCACCTGAGCGATGTCGACCTCGTCGTCGGCTGGGATCGGCTGCAAGGCCTCGTCGAGATGCCGCGCAGCCTTCCCCAGGTCACCCCATGTGATCTCGATGTTCGCCTGTTCCACCAATGCGCCGGCCAGGGCAATGGGGTCGCCAACAGACCGGGCGAGATCCTCGGCCCGGCGGGCATGGTCCCGCGCCGCCTGTTGATCGGAGAGCCTCCAGGCCGAATGGGCGCGCCATCGCTCCGCCTTCGACACCTGACGCAAGTGCCCGACTTCCTCCAACAACCCCACCGACTCGCCCAACATCGTCTCCCCGGCGGCGGCATCCCCGTTCAAGGACTCGTCGAGCCCCCGGAATAGGAGACACTCGCCCAACTCGCGTCGGCAATCGCCGATCTCCCGATAGAGGGACGCCGCCTCCTCCAACATCGCGGCGCCGTCTTCGAACCGTCGTTTCTGATGGATGAGACCCCGGCCGTAAAGGGCGTCGGCAACGGTCTTCTCGCTGCCGGTTCGGCGGCCGATCTCGAGCATCTCCTTGTAATGGAGGTCGGCAGTCTCGTAGTCGTGAACGGCCCAGGCGAGGAATCCGGACACGGCATGGAGCCTCACCCGGCCGGGGTCGTCGAGTTGGTCGGTGGGGACCTCGTCCAACCATGAGCGCCCCTCCCAACCCAGATACCGCGAGTACCAGTAGCGTGACAAGGCCTCGGCCACCCTGACCAGCCCGGCCCAGTCACCAGCGGCCTTCAGACGGGAGAGGGCGAGCCGATAGTCGGGGATCTCGACGTCGAGCATCGCAAACGCCTCGGCTTGATCTGACAGCATGGACGCCCTGGTCACGATCTCTGCCGTCTCGAGGTAGGAGGCGGCGTGACCGGCCGCCAGCTCGTCACGCCGACCGGGCTCGAGACGTTCCCCGGCGAGCTGGCGGATCGGCTCCAACATCCGGTAGCGGGTGC
>JBAVPF010000100.1:0-2908 GCA_049692815.1 Acidimicrobiia bacterium | reverse complement strand
GGGCCGCTCCGTTGTCGGCGGCGGCGTTCAAGTCGGCTGCCGGCGCCCTGGAGCGGCTCCCGGTGGCACTGGTGGGGTCGATCCCCGAGGCGCTCAACAGGCTCAAGAAGCTCGATGTCTGGATAGTCGGGCTGGACACGACCGGTGATCAGGAGCTCTTCGGCCTCGAGCTCCTCACTGAGCCGGTGACGGTGGTCGTCGGTGCCGAGGGAACGGGGCTGGCCGAGCTGACCCGAAAGAGATGCGACGCCGTGGTGTCGATCCCGATGGCGCGCGGGTCAGAGAGCCTGAACGCCTCGGTTTCCGCTGCTCTTGCCTCCTTTGAGATAATGAGAGTGCGCAAGGCCCATTAGCCAAGCGGGAGAATCCATGGACTGCTGCAGAGCAGCAGGGAGTTGATTCTCCAACGTGAACGAAGTTCACGCCGCGTTAGCTCAGTTGGTAGAGCAGCTGATTTGTAATCAGCAGGTCATCGGTTCGACTCCGGTACGCGGCTCCGACCCTGGCCAGGGAAAACGGACCTTGACCAGGGGAAATGCTCCTGCATGCGGTGGTACGACATCTCTCGGGCGTTCTCGCCAGTTCGCATTGTTGGGCCCCGTTTTCCATCCTGCTGTGGCCCAGGTGTGGCCCAAAGGAATTGTTCCCAATGCCCTGCGGCACTCCTTGAGCTGGCGTTCGGATGGTTTTGTTGCCGCAGAGCTCGTCCGATTCACGCTCCCACGGAATGCGTGCTTCGACGGTCGTGAGACCTGTCCCAAAGGAGCAAGGTACTGGACATGATCGCGCCCAATCGAGCGGCAGATTCCTAGGGTTTAGTTGTCTGGCCTGTCACCTCGCGACAGATCTCGAATTAGTCTGCCGGTATTGATAGTTGTGTCACCACCTGAGGCACCGAGTACTTCGCGCTGAAGAGCACTGTCCCAGTGGGGATGCCGAGGGAAGGGTTGGGTTGGCTGAGCCTGCGTTCTTCGAACGCGAGTTCACCCCTCGACGTGAGGGTGAACGTATATGTTTCTGCTATGGCGTCACGGTCATACCCAATCTGGAAGGTCGTGTGGTCGTCGTCTGACTGGACGACACTCAGATCCGGGAGTCGGCCGATTAGACGGACCAGATTGGCACGTGTCTCCGGCTGCACAGGTCGCTCGCGGATGATGTCCATCGCCACATCGACATACTCGACGGATTCCGGGAGACCTTGATCCGGAAGCGCTTGTCGAATGGCATGGTCGAGGTCGTCGGGTTGGGTCGGCCACTCCTCGACACGATCCGATGGGGAGAAAACCTCGGTTTTCGTCTGACCGATGGCGTCAGAGACGTCGAGGCCAGCTGCGTAGTAGACGGCCTCGTCTCGGGGTGAGAAGAAAACCGGTGTGGAGTTCCTGGTCGAGATTTGAATCGTACCGTCGGCGGCAACCCACGTCTGCCGTTCGGACGGAATCTGATAGGTCAGGTAGGCCTTGTCGTAGTCAACGCCCTGGAGACCGTCGGCAGGGACGAACCGGACCGCCTTTGTCTCGGCCCTCGTGTAAAGGTAGGAGTTGGCGGGCAGTGTGATCGGGTCAGCGGCCTCGGCCGCCGTGGCGATCTCCTCTGCTGCTGCCCCGGTGGCCGTGGGTCTCAAGATGAGGCCCAAGAAGACGAAGATCACGGCGGCTGCGACGACGCAGACGCCCGCAATGATGCGGCCACGCCTCGCCGTGGGTTTCGATGGCTCCGCTATTAGAAGACTGAGGCGTGCTAGTGCTTGCCGGCGATCTTCATCGGTAGGTGTCACGTCGCCGGCGAGTCGTCGCACGGCATCATCGAATGGATGGCGATCTTCGTTCATTGTGCCTCTCCGGCGCCCGGTCCGTTCCATTCTGTTCTTTGTTCCAGACCTGGCAGCTGTTCCTTGATCCGAGCTCTCACACGGGATATCCGCGATCCGACCGTGCCGACAGCTATTCCGAGGACCTCCGCTATCTCGGCATAGCTGAGTAGGTCGACGGCGAATAGCAGGAAAGTCTCTCTGTCTGCCTGGGAGAAGATACGGAGAACCGCGTTCAACTCGTCGGCAACCGCGGCCGCTGTCAACCGCTCGTCAGCATCGCTTGATGGATCCGGGATCTCGCGATTCCGCGGAGCGGCAATGAACAACCGCTCGTCTCGCCGGTGTCGACGAAGCCGGTCTCCAAGGAGATTGGCGGCTACTGCGTACAGCCAGGGACGGCAGTTCGGTCTCGAAGTGTCGTATCTACCTCGGATTCTGAAAGCCCTCTCGAAGGTGGATTGGACGACATCGGTGGCATCTGTCCTGCCGATCCGCCGCGCTACGAACGTGTACACATCGTCGAAGTAGCGGTCGACTATGCCGTTGAACCGCGTGGGATCCGCAACCGACGCTGCGATGATCTCAGCGTCAGTCGGCGGGTTTCCCACGACGGGGAAAGCTAACCGACTGCCCCCTTCAGCTCGAGTAGTAGGCGACCGACTCCGTGTCGTTGTTGAGTGGACCCAGATTGTCGGTCTGGCCGGAACCGTACGTGTCCTCACTCGAACCCGACTTGTTCGGCGACGAGAAGTGTCGCAGGTGCGCACACCCGTTGTACGACGATGAAATCCGGTTGTCCCAGGCTGTGCTTGTATTCCAGTAGCCACCGGTGCACGACGAGCCCACAATCGATATCGAGGAGCCGGTGCCGTTGAAGCCGTCGAAATGCCGACCAAGAGTGAACGTACTCAAGGTCACGAGACCGACTCCGTCCACGCGCCGAGCCACGATCGTGCTCGAGAGAAGCAGCGCATCCACCTCGGCCAGCGACTTGTAGCAGACGGGCTCCGAGGTGACGAACTCGTGATCAGCCCGTTGTCCGATCACGTAGATCACACAGTGTTCCTCAAGCGGTTCTGCGACATGCTCAGT
>JBAVPF010000099.1:0-1843 GCA_049692815.1 Acidimicrobiia bacterium | reverse complement strand
GAGCGTCACCGTCGAGTGCCTGATGATCCTGTTGAAGATGGCCGCGATTGCCGAGAGTTGCGCCACGGCCACCAACATCAGGCTCAACCCGTTGGCCGTGTCCGATTCGAGGAAGCCGGTCGATATCGAGATGATCAGGACGAGTAGCACGGCCCCGCCTCCGATGATTCGGAGTCGCCGAGGGAGCCCGGGTGACCAGAGGATGGCCAGAAGAACCGCCAGCCATACCGTCGAGGCCACGACTGTCACCAGCCTTCCCTCGTTGACTCCGGTCAGGACGTAGATCAGCAGCAGGAGGGCGAGGACCAGCCCATAACGCTCCCGGATAGGGATTCCCGCCTCTACTTCAACTGATCCTGTCGCGTTCTCTTTCACCTCGTGGTCCCGGGTTCGCCAGCTGTCTCGACCGGGTGAGTGTAGAAATCGGGCAGTTGTCAGGACCCGGGTCTCCTGTCCGTTGCCCTGGAGATGCCGGATTACGGCTTCAAACCGGGGTCATTCCCATTTGAAGAAGCGCACGGCGGCCAGCCCGACAACCACGGAATAGACCACGAGAACCCCCATGTGCAGCAGGGAAGGGGTGACGCCGTACCAGGAGTCCCCCATTGCCTGCACGGCCGCTCCCAGAGGGGTGAAGTCGCTGAGAGCCCGAAGCGTGTCGGACATCAGCTCCCTCGGGATCCACAAGCCGGCGAAGAAGAGCATGGGGAAGAACACCGCCATCCCGATGGCGACTGCCGTCTGACTGGTGCGGACGAGCGAGCCGATGAGCATTCCGGTGCCGAACATCGCCACCGCAGCCAAGATCCAGCACAGGAGGAACCAGAGCGGCTGGGACGGTAGCGACACGTCGAACGACGCGGCCGCCACCGCGATGACGCCGGCGCCCGCGAGTACTGCTACCGACCCTTGGACGAGCATCTGCGCCGAGAGCAGACGGACAGGGGAGAGGGGAGTGGTGCGGAGTCGGCGGAGGATCCCGAACTCCCGGTAGGTGGCGAGGGTGGGCGGGAACGTGGCGAGCCCGAGCATCGCGAGGCCGAAAACGATCGAAACGGGGGCGTAGACGTCGATGTATCGACGTCCGTCGAGCTCGGGGGCGGGATCACCGAATCCGGGGAACAACGACCCAAGCCCCAGGAGGAGCAACGCGGGGAAGAGCAGGCCGAAGAAGAGGCCTATCGGCTCCCGCAGGAAGAGACGGCCCTCCATGCGGGTGAGCTTCGTGGTCGCCGACATCAGTCCCTCGCCTCTTCCCCGGGCATGGAGCCGGTGAGGGTCAGATAGGCGTCCTCGAGACCCGCCTGCTCGATGCGAAGGTCGTGGGCAACGACTTCGGCTTGAGCCAGGGCGAGGACCACCGAGTAGATGACGTCCCCGGTGCCTGAGACCACGACCTCCTTGCCGACCTGCTCGACTCTCGTCACGTCGGGAATGCCGAACAGAGCGGCCTCGTCGATAGGTGCGGACGGGTAGAAGCGGAGGGTGTGCTCGAAACCGGCGAGGCGAATCAGGCCGGCCGGAGTCTCGGTGGCAACCGTCCGTCCGTCCACCACGACCATTACCCGATCACAGAGTCGTTCCGCCTCGTCCATGAAATGGGTCACCAACACCACGGTGACGCCTGACTCGCGGATCCGTTCCACGGTGTCCCAGGTAGATCGTCGCGCTGCCGGGTCGAGCCCGGTGGTCAGCTCGTCGAGGATCGCGATCTCCGGAGAGCCAACCAACGCCAGTGCGGCTGAGAGACGTTGCTTTTGGCCTCCTGACAGGTCCCTGTAGCGCGCCCTCTCCTTGCCTTGGAGGCCAAAGCGATCCATCAACTCGTGCCAGTCTGCGGGGT
>JBAVPF010000098.1:0-17271 GCA_049692815.1 Acidimicrobiia bacterium | reverse complement strand
CCCACCCCTGTTCCCAGGATGGAGGCGATTCCGGGGCCGATGGCGATGCCTGCCGTGGCCAAAAGGACGGTTCCGGCCCCTGCCGTCGCACCGCCTATGACCCCGCCGAGAAGACCCTTCTTCGCCTCGGCCATGGGCGCTTCGAAGTGGTCGACGTAGGTGACGACCTCGATGTCCTCTGCCCGGCGGACCGTCTTCTCGCGCCAGACCAGGCCGATGGAGCCACGGTCGATCCCGTGCTCCGCCAGCCTGTCAAGGACGGTGTCGGTGTCGTCCCGCCCTGTGAAGACGGCGATGAGCGTCGGCACGCACTCTCTATCGTCAGCTTTGGGGTGTCACTTCAGGCAATCGGGACAGCCTCGCGCCGGCGATCGGGTACTCCCGATGACCCGGACGGCACCGCATTCGGACCTTCGCCTCTACTGACTGCAAGTCACATGGGGCACGCTTGTAAGCAACACGACCGAAAGGACCAACCGCATGGAGATCAACACAGGCCTCGCCGATACCGCCAGAAAGGAGATCGCCGAGGGTCTCTCCCGGCTGCTGGCCGACACGTACACCCTCTACTTGAAGACGCATGGCTATCACTGGAACGTGACCGGGCCCATGTTCCGCTCGCTCCACCTGATGTTCGAAGAGGAGTACCTGGAGCTGCGCGATGCCGTCGATGAGATCGCAGAGCGGGTTCGCGCCCTCGACCACAAGGCCCCCGGCAGTTATCAGGAGATGGCGGACCTCACCTCGATAAGCGAGGACCCGGGAGAGCCCGACGCAATGCAGATGGTGCGTCGCCTGGCCGAGGGTCACGAGACCGTCATCAGGACGGCCAGGGCGGTCGTCGGGGTGGCTGAGGCTGCCGGAGACGTGGCCACCGCCGATATGGCGACTACCCGGATCGAGATTCACGAAAAGACAGCCTGGATGTTGCGGGCGACGGCGTCCTGACGTCCGCGCCGTCGTTGGTGACCTTTTCCTCTTGCCGGCCGGGGCGTGCCCGACCAAGACTTCGGGTATGTCCGATCGGACCATTGTGAGATTCCACGAGCGCTCCGCGTCAGCCGCTGGTGAGTCGTCGTGACTGGCATGACATCCCACCAGGCCCGCCGTCCTGCGTCCGAGGTGCAGATCGCAGTTGACGGAGTCCGTCTCTTCGGCCTGCTGACGGTCCCGCCTGCTTCCCGGGCTTTGGTGCTGTTTGCCCATGGCAGTGGCAGTGGGCGGCGCAGCCCGCGAAACCAACACGTGGCGAGTCGGCTCAACAGCGAGGGCCTGGCGACGCTGCTCTTCGATCTCCTCACTCCCACCGAAGAGTTGGACCGGGAAAACGTCTTCGACATCCCGATGCTGGGTGGAAGGCTTCGTGCCGTGTCCCACTGGGCACATGATCAGCCTGGGCTGGGCCACCAAGCCGTCGGCTACTTCGGAGCGAGCACCGGCGCCGGCGCCGCCCTGTGGGCTGCTGGAGACGAGCCCGGGGTCTTCGCCATCGTGTCGCGTGGCGGCCGGCCCGATTTAGCCCAGCGTCGGCTCCCCGAAGTGCGGGCCCCCACGCTTCTCATCGTCGGAGGGCGTGACCCCGTGGTCGAGCGTCTCAACAGGGAGGCTCAGGCGAGGCTTCGCTGTGAGAGCGAGCTGGTGATCATCCCTGGCGCCACTCATCTCTTCGAGGAGCACGGTGCCCTCGACGAGGTGGCGCGGCTGGCCGGCGACTGGTTCACAGCGCACATGCCGCAACCGGATGCAAAGGAAGTCACATGACGAACGAACAACACGACCGCGATCCCCTTCTCGAACGAGAGCGCGAGGAGGCCCAAGGCGTCGACGTCCAGATGGACCCTTCTCAGGGCGCCGGTCTGGAGCACGCGCGTGAGGAAGCCCAGGGGGTGGAGGTCTTCGAGGACCCGGACGCGACCCTCCCGGCCCGGGCTCTGAAAGAGGGCCCACCGGGACAGGAGACCCTCACCGAGGAAGCCTTGGGTCGACGTCTCGACGATGACGACGAGTTGGCCGTTGAGACCGGCCGTTGACACGCCGGCCGGCACGGTTGCCTAGGGACGGCGTTGTCTCACCGGATCCTGTCCCATACCGCCGACACCGGGGTGGAGGCGAGTGCCCCTGGGCTGGCCGCTCTCGTAGCTGAGCTGGCCGCGGGGATGTTCGAGTCCATGGGCTCCCTCCGGCAGGGACCGGACGGGCCCGGAACGGAGATAGAGGTCGAGGTCTCCGCGCCGACCCCGGAGGACTTGGTTGTCGATGCCCTCTCCGAGCTCCTGTACGAGTCGGAGGTGGAGGACGTGTTCCTGTTCGACTTCAGCGCAGAGCCGGTGGACCGGCTTGCTGTGAGGGTCCGGGCTCGCGGTGTCCCGTTCACACGGGTCGAGACGACAGGGCCACCCATCAAAGCGGTCACCTACCACGACGTCGAAGTGGTCGAGACTCCTGGCTCATGCCGGGGCCGCGTCTACTTCGACGTGTGAAGCCATGGACCACCTGAATGCGATCGCAAATGACGGGGACCGATCCCTCAGGATCGACCGCGTGTCCGATTGCGTCTGGGAGATCCCCGTGGTGAGGGGGATGCGGGTTCCGGGGAGGATCTTCGCGTCAGACGAGCTGATGGAGGCGGTCAGGAGCGACCGCGCCGCCGAGCAGGTGGTCAACGTGGCGCACCTCCCCGGGATCATTGGAGCTTCCTTCGCCATGCCCGACATCCATTGGGGGTACGGCTTTCCGATCGGCGGAGTGGCCGCCACCGATGCCACCGGCGGCGTCGTGTCGCCGGGCGGAGTCGGGTTCGACATCTGCTGTGGGGTTCGCCTGCTGGCGTCGGGGCTCGACGAGTCGGACTTCTCCAAGAACCGCATCGCCATCATGGACGAGCTCGACAGAAGGGTCCCACGAGGCATAGGCAAGGGAGCGATCGCGGCGCGGAGCCTCGTCCCCGAAGTCCTCAGAGGGGGAGCCGCGGCGGCTCTCCGAGCCGGATACGGATGGGAGGAGGACCTCGAGCGGTGCGAAGAAGGCGGTGTGTCGGCCGGAGGCGACCCGGGGGCCATCTCCGAGAAGAGCCTGATGAGGGGGAGTGCACAGTTGGGATCGCTCGGGGCCGGCAATCACTTCCTCGAGGTCCAGGTCGTGGATGAGATACACGACGATGAGGCAGCCGCGGTCTTTGGCCTTGCGCGGGGGATGGTCGTGGTCATGATCCATTGTGGGTCGAGGGGACTCGGTCATCAGACATGCACCGACCACCTCCGGGTGATGGGGGATGCCATGCGTCGCCACGGCATCGACGTTCCCGACCGCCAGCTCGCCTGTGTGCCGACCGACTCCGATGAGGGCCGGGCGTACATGGCGTCAATGGCCACCGCCTCCAATTTCGCCTGGGCCAACAGGCATATTCTCGCCCACGAGGCACGCGAGGCCTTCGCCAGCGCATTGAATGTCTCCCCGCGGGAGACCGGCATGGCCCTCGTGTTCGACGTTGCCCACAACCTCGCCAAGATGGAGACCCATCAGGTCGAAGGCCGTGAGAAGAGGGTGTGTGTCCATCGCAAGGGTGCAACACGCGCCTTCGGGCCCGGTCATCCCGGGTTGCCGGAGGATCTCCGGGCCACCGGACAGCCCGTTCTGGTCCCGGGGAGCATGGGGACCGCCTCCTGGGTGCTGCGCGGGACCGCCGGGAATCCGGCTTTCGCATCGGCAGCCCATGGAGCCGGCCGTGTCATGAGCCGCAAGAGGGCGAAGGGTGAGGCATCCGGCCGTGAGGTCAGGGACTCTCTCGAGGATGTCGGGATCAGTGTGCGCCCCGGCTCGGAGCGGCTCCTCTCCGAAGAGGCTCCGTACGCCTACAAGGATGTCGACGAGGTCGTCCGGGTCTGCGAGCAGGCCCGGTTGGCCGTGAGGGTGGCGAGGCTGCGCCCCCTCGGGGTGGTCAAGGGCTAGAGCCCCATTCGCCCCAATAGGGCCGCTAGGAGAAAGGATTATGTCTCAGGCTGCGTTCGGCTTTCGCAACCTGATGATGTCCTCGTAGAGGGCGAGATACTGCCGGACCATGCGGGCAGCTGTGAAGCGCTCCTCGAAGGCACGGCGGCACTCGGTCCTGTCCAGCTCGTCCAGCCGGTCGACGGCCTCGACCATCTCGGCCTCGTCCCGGCACACGTAGCCGGTGACACCATCGTCGACGATTTCCGCGGCAGCTCCGTTGTGGAACGTGAGCACCGGCGTCCCCGAAGCCAGGGCCTCGACCATGACCAGCCCGAAAGGCTCCGGCCACTGGATCGGGTTCACCAGCGCCTCGGCGTTGGCGAGGAGGACCTTCTTGCCCTCGAAATCCATCTCCCCCAGGTAGATGACGTCGTCTCCGAGGAGGGGCTCGATACGCTCTTCGTAGTAGCGCTTCTCCCCGGGCTCGGCCATCTTGGCGGCGATTAGCATGCGCCGGCCCGAGGCACGGGCGACGCGGGCAGCGGTCTCGACCCCTTTGTCCGGGCTCATCCTCCCCAGGAAGAGGATATAGCCACCCTGACCCGGCCCCGGTTCGAACTCCTCCGGGTCGAGCCCGTGATGGATCACGCCGGCGATCTTCACCGACCCAGCCCGGCTGGCCTGGTCGCGGGAGATGGCGACTATCGCCATCTGATCATCGATGGCCCCGTAGATCTCCTTCAGCTCTTCGGTGAAGGGCCCATGGTTGGTGGTGACCACCCGGGTCCTGCCGAGAAGAGCGGCTACGAAGAGCCCTGCAACGGTGTGATCGTGGATGACGTCGCAATCGGCGAGCGCCTCGTACCCGGCCAGAGCGTGATACAACTCGGGAATGGTCGCCCCCATCCGGTCCCGCTCTGCCTCCTCGTACACATAGTCGATGGGAACGGGGCAGGTGGAGTCGCCGGTGGTGAAGAGGGAGACCTCCTGGCCGGCGGCGACCAGGCCTCTGGCCAGGGCTCCGACCACCGCCTCGGTGCCTCCGTATGAGGGAGGTGGCACGGGGAGCCACGGGGGGACGATCAATCCTATGTGCACGATCCGATCTTCTCTGACAGAGCAACCGGCTGGTTAGAGCCGTTCTCCCCTTTGTGACGATAGGCCCTTCTGATAGTTGTGGGGAAAGGCCAGCATGGGGCCAATGGGACCGATGCCTACGGCCCTCGACGCAGCGGACTGGGACGGCACTGTCGCCGCCATCGTGCTCGCCGATGTCGGCGACGGAGCGGACAAGGGGGAGGTGGCGAAGCTCCTTCGATCGCTCGCCCAGAGGGGGACGACGGTCGTCGTGCTCGACCGGTCGCTGGGAGAGCTCACGAGAGAAGCGAGTCTGCCCTCCCACGGCGAGCGCTTTCTCCTGGCCACCGACGACGGCCGCTCGCTCGTAGAGGTCACCGGCAGCGCGGTGCGCCGGCTCTGGTCCGGTGAGGTTGACGAGCCCGGCCCCACACTCGGCTGGGTCCTCGACCGTCTCACCCGCGAAGGGATCCATCCGGGCCACACGGCCGTGGTATGCAACGGAGACGCGGAGCAAGGGTTTGCGATGCATCTCGACCCCGCCGACGACATCTCCGGCTTCCTCGAATCTGAGATCGACCGGATCGACAACCTCCGATTGCCGTTCCTCGGGCTCGATCCCGGATGGGCTCTCAGTTTCGACGACCACGATCTCTCGATTCGGGTGAGGGAGACGTTGTGCGCGTTGGCAAACGGCCATCTCGGCGCGCGCGGGTCGGCGGAGGAGGAGCCGCCAGGCTCGGACCCGCTCCTGGTGGCGTCGGGTGTGTACGACGACCAGAGCCCCCCGGCGCTGCTCGAAGGCCCGCGCTGGACCAGTCTCCCCTTGAACATCTCCCCGGCCGTCGGGGAACGGTGGGTGCTCGACATGAGAGGTGGCCTGGTAGCTCGCATCCGGGAGATGGCCGGTGGCACGCTGCGAACGATCCGCTTCGTCTCCGCGGTGCGCCCCGGGTGTGCCGTCCTCTCGGCCGAGGGCCCGGCTCATGTGTTTGCCACCTCCGACGTGGGGAGCGATGGCCTGACCGACGGGACACGGCGGCTCCCCGCCGCGTCCGTCCGGTCGACGAGAGGGACGATCTCCGCGTCGGCGTCGGAGCGTTTGCTCACCAATGGGGGGACCGCAGCGACGGAGCGCATCCTCGCCTACGAGACGGCGACGAGTCGGCAGCTCGAGTTGGAGAAGTCGCGAGTGTTGGTACGTGATCTGGCGGCGCTGGGATCCAGGCGGCTGCTCTTCGAGCACCGCGCCGAGTGGGCGCGGCGGTGGCGAGGAGCAGAGGTCTCGATCGATGGCGATCCCGAGACGGAGAAGGCGGTGCGGTTCGCCCTCTTCCATTTGCTCTCTTCGGCGTCGACCACCGGAGAGTCGGCGGTCGGGGCTCGAGGTCTCACGGGGAGGGCATACCGGGGGCATGTGTTCTGGGACACCGACGTCTTCGTCCTCCCGGTTCTCTGTGCCGTGCTTCCTGACGCGGCGCGATCGATCCTGGAGTACCGGGTGGCGCGTCTCCCGCAGGCACGGGCCGAGGCCACGGAGCGCGGTTTCCGGGGGGCCCGGTTCCCCTGGGAGTCGGCCGACGACGGCAGTGACGTCACTCCCCGGAGCTACACCGGCCCCAACGGTGAGGTGGTCCCGATTCGCACCGGGTTGAACGAGGAGCACATCGTCGCCGATGTCGCCTGGGCCGCCCGGCACTACTCCACCTGGACGGGAGATTGGGAGTATCTCGTCCGCGGGCCTGGCCGGTCGTTGATCGACGAGACCGCTCGCTACTGGGCTTCCCGCATCCGCGTCGACCCCGCCGAGGGTCGGGGCCACATCGGCGGCGTGATCGGCCCGGACGAATACCACGAGATGGTCGACGACAACGCCTTCACCAACGTGATGGCCCGCGCCAACCTCTCGTGGGCGGCGGCGATCAGCCGTTTGCACGGCACGGCCGATCCAGGGGAGGTGGAGGCTTGGTCCGATCTGGCGGCCCGTCTCGTCGACGGCTACGACCCGGGCACCGGTGTGTACGAGCAGTTCGCCGGCTACGACGATCTGAGGCCTCTGAAGATCGAAGAAGTGGGAGGTGCGCCAATGGCGGCTGACCTGATGCTGGGCCGCGAGGTGGTGGCCGCCAGCCAGCTGATCAAACAGGCGGACGTGCTCATGCTGCACCACATGGTTCCCGAGGAGGTTGCGCCAGGCTCTTTGAGCCCCAACCTGGACCGCTATCTCCCCCGCACGGCGCACGGGAGTTCGCTGTCCCCGGCAATCCACGCTTCCCTCCTCGCCAGGGCCGGGCGTGTCGACGAGGCTCTCTGGTGGTTTCGCCTGGCGTCTCGGCTGGATCTACACGACCTCACCGGGACGACGGCGGGAGGAATCCATCTGGCGACGATGGGGGGTCTGTGGCAGGCGCTGGCCTTCGGGTTCATCGGCCTGGAGGTGGGTGAAGACGGGATTCGTCTGGATCCCAGGCTCCCCGACGACTGGTCGGCACTGACGATGTCTCTCTCGGCGCTCGGTTCGCTCCTGACAGTCCGTGTCACGCCGGAGGAGGTCCATTTCGAAGGTGATCGGCCACTGCGGGTCACATGCGGGGACGCTTCCGTCGCCGCATCGTCCGCCCGGATCCGCTTCACCCGCAGCTCGGGCAGCTGGAAGGAGGCAAGGTGAGCACGGTTTGCGCTTTCGTCGAGGATGGAGAAACGGCAGAGCGGGTCGTCGCCATGGCAAAGGTCTTGGCCGATCTGCTCTCGGCAACGGTGGAGGCGGTTCACGTCGGAGCAGAGGGCTCTCCGTCGGCTCTGGAGGTAGCGCGGGCCGCCAATGTGCCGCTCCGGGTGGAGGCGGGTGATCCGACCGAGCGGATAGTCGCCAAGATGTCCTCGGATGCCGTGTTGGCCGGTGTGCTCGGAGCGCGGCGAACGTCCGGAGGGCCTCGTCCTGTGGGAAGCACCGCACTCGAGGTGATCACACGGGTGGACAAACCGGTGGCCGTGGTGCCGCCCGATGCCGTCGTGCCCGCGCCGGCGATCGGGCGGATACTGGTGCCGTTGGACGGTACGTCCACGTCGGCGGGTGCGGTTCAGATGCTGTCTGAGACTTGTGCCCGCAGTGGCGTCGAGATCGTCGTGCTTCACGTCTTCGACAGTTCGACGATGCCCGTCTTCTGGGATCAGCCCGCCCACGAGAGCGAAGCCTTCGCCAACGAGTTCCTCGCCCGATTCATGTCACAGGCGGGTGCCAAGGTGAGCCTGAGAACCGGCGCTCCCCGTGAGGGAGTTCTCGACGCCGCCGATCGCGAGTCGGTTCACGTCATAGCGCTGGGCTGGTCCCAGCACCTGGATCCCGGCCGTGCCGAAGTGGTACGTCATGTCCTGAGTGAGGCCACGCTCCCAGTCCTGTTGATACCGACCGAGTGACGACCCCCGACTCAGTCGTCGGGTGAATCCTCCAGCGGGCTCCTCACCCTGTGAACCCATCCCAGCTCTATCCGCCAGCACGTCCCGCAGTCCTCACAGAGGAAGGCGACGATGTCCACTTCCCGAATGGTGACCGCCCGCGACCCGCCGCAGTCCGGGCAGGCTCCGACACTCCCCCTCCGGTGGTCGGTGTCGAATTCCGGACGTCTGTCCATGTCCCCGGCCAAGAGAGTACTCCCCCCGGCCACCCCGGGGAACGGGTCGGGAGCCTCGCGACCGGCGACCCACATGTGATTGCTGTGGCAAACGATCCCGACGCTGGGAAGATGGCTGTGATGACCGCGGTCGATCGCGCCCTCGGAGATGACTGGTTCCAGCCGGCGAGGCATGGGGGTCTCGGTCTCGTCACCCTCGTCGAAGGGTCCACCTTCTGCGTCTCCGGAAGGTCTGCCGACATCGACCCCGGAGGCGGGCAGGGGCTCTTCTTCCTCGACACCCGTCTGGCATCCCGGTTCCAACTCCGGGTGGACGAACGGCCCGTCGAACCGCTCTCCGTCCAGCTCGAGGATCCATTCTCTGCGCTCCACGTCGGCCGGAGGTGGCCGCCGGCCGGAGCCGCCGATGCCCAGTTCGTCGTGACCCGGCATCGATACGTTGGGCGGGGGATGCGCGAAGACGTCAGGATTCGCAACTACGGCGCTCATTCGGATGATTTCCCGGTGTCCGTATCCGTCGATGTCGACTTCGCCGACCTCTTCGCGGTAAAGGGCGGCCAACCTGACCCCGGCAGGGAGAGAACCGCAGGCCTGGGCGACACGACCCTCGAGTACGAGACGGTGGGGGAGGACCCGGTTGTCGGCGTGTCGGTCCGGTTCGATCCGCCACCAGACCGGTTGGAGGCCGGTGAGGCGTCGTGGCATGTCACCCTGGGTCCGGGTGAGGAGTGGAGCCTTTGCATCCAGGTCATGGTGCGCATCGGCGGAGATCTGGTGGAGCTGAGCCACCCCTGCGGCATACCCGTGGAGCACGCGGTCCCCGCGGCGCGCCTTGCCATGTGGCGGAGCGCCGCCCCCCGTCTCTTCAGCGACCACGCTCCGCTCGAGGTGGCGATGCGCAGGTCGACCGAGGACCTGGGCGCACTGCGGATATTCGACCCCGACCATCCGCACCGCGTGGTCGTGGCGGCGGGGGCGCCATGGTTCATGACACTGTTCGGGCGGGACTCCATCCTGACCGGCTGGATGAGTCTGCTCGTGGACCCGACGCTCGCTCTCGGGGTTCTCCAGACGCTGGCCGATCTACAGGGCGAAGAGGAGAATCCGGTGACAGAGGAGCAGCCGGGACGGATCCTCCACGAGGTCCGTTTTGGCAGGACGCCTTCGTTGGCCTTCCACGGTGGCAACGTCTATTACGGGTCCGTCGATGCCACTCCGCTCTTCGTGATGTTGCTCGGCGAGCTTCGCCAGTGGGGGCTGGCCGATGCCACGCTCGACACGCTCATGCCCAACGCCGACCGCGCCCTGCAATGGATCGAGCGATATGGGGACGCCGACGGTGACGGGTACGTGGAGTATCTGCGCACCGATCCCCAGGGGCTTGCCCACCAGGGTTGGAAGGACTCATGGGATGGGATCTGCTTCCAGGACGGGAGGCTGGCGGAACCACCGATAGCGCTCTGCGAAGTGCAGGGATACGTGTATGGCGCGTATCTCGCTCGGGGGCGGCTCGCCGAGGAGGCGGGAGACGTGGAGGCCGCTCGTCTCTGGCGCGATCGAGCAGCCGACTTGAAGGCCGCCTTCAACCGGGATTTCTGGTCCGACGAGCACGGCTGGTACGTGATGGCTCTCGACCGGGACAAGAAGCAGGTGGACGCTCTCGCCTCCAACATGGGCCACTGTCTGTGGTCTGGCATCGTCGACGAGGACAAGGCACCGGTGATAGCCCGTCAGATGGCTTCCAGGGAGCTCTTCTCGGGTTGGGGCCTCAGAACCCTTGCCACGACGATGGCTGCGTACAACCCGGTGAGCTATCACTGCGGGTCGGTCTGGCCACACGACACGGCGATCGCCGCGGCAGGGTTGCGACGGTACGGGCTCGTGGAAGAGTCGCACCGTCTCGTCTTGGGGCTCCTCGATCTCGCCGCAGCGGGCTACGGGCGTCTGCCCGAGCTCATAGCTGGCTTCTCCAGGGACGAGCTGAGAGAGCCCGTCCCCTATCCGACATCGTGCTCGCCTCAGGCTTGGGCTGCCGCCTCACCACTGTTGCTGCTTCGCTCCCTCCTGGGATTCGACCCTGCGATCACGGAGGGCCGCATCTTCGTCGACCCGGTTGTGCCCGCGGAGATGGGCCGGATACGGATCGAGGGGATACCTGTCGACGGCTTTCGTCTCACGGTCGACGTGCAAGGGGGGGAGACCAAAGTCGAGGGGGCTCCGGAGGATGTAGAGGTCGTTGTCGGGAAACGTGTCTGAGATGTCGTCACTGACCGTCTTCCTGAGCGGTGATGTGATGACCGGCCGGGGGATAGACCAGATCATGCGCCATCCTGGCGATCCCGCCCTGTACGAGCCCTGGGCACGCTCGGCGCTCGACTACGTGGACCTGGCAGTGCGGAGAAACGGTCCCGTCCCCAGGGCAGTCCCCCCGGAGTACGTCTGGGGGGAGGCCCTCGACGCGCTGGATTCCGCCGGGGCCGGGGTGAGAATCATCAACCTCGAGACTGCGGTCACGGATCGAGGAAGGCCATGGCCGGGTAAAGGGATCCACTACCGGATGAGCCCAGCCAACCTCGGTGTCATCGACGTCGCACGGATCGACTGCTGTGTGCTGGCCAACAATCACGTCCTGGATTGGTCGTACGAGGGCTTCTCGCAGACACTGGAGTCACTCCACCGACACGGTCTGGCTACTGGCGGTGCAGGAGAGGACGTGGTTGGCGCCACCAAACCCGCCGTCATCGAGCACCCGCCGGGGACCCGTGTCCTGGTCTTCTCACTCGGCATGGCATCCAGCGGCGTGCCCGATTCGTGGGCGGCCGGGGAGGGCAAGCCGGGAGTGGCGTTCGCCGGGTCGGCGTCGAACGGGGTCGCCGACACCGTCATCGCCAGGGTCGTGGAGGCGGCTCGTCCGGGAGATCTGGTCGTGGTGTCGATTCACTGGGGCCAGAACTGGGGTTACGAACTTCCTGCATCCCACGGCGATTTCGCTCACCGACTCATTGACTCAGGAGCGGTTCACATCGTCCATGGCCACTCCTCTCACCATCCTCTGGGCATCGAGATCCACCGGGGCCGGCTGATCCTCTACGGGTGCGGGGATCTCATCAACGACTACGAGGGGATCGCCGGCCACGAGGAGTATCGCCCTGACCTGGGATTTCTCTACCTGGCGACTATGGAGCCGTCGTCGGGGAGCCTGGAGAGCCTCAGTCTGATCCCCATGCGGATGCGGCGATTCCGACTTGAGCGCGCCCCTGTCGAAGACGTCGAGTGGCTGACAAGAACGGCCAATCGTCAATGCCGTCCTCTGAGCGTGGGGATAGTCGACCAGGGGCAAGGCCAGCTCCGGGCCACCTGGTGAGCTTGCGTGGGGCGCTGGTCAGGCGACGAGCATCTCCTCATGAGAGGCGAGCGTGGTCGCCAGCGCCTCCAGAGCCTCGTCGATGATGACCGACACCTGGTGCTCGGGCACATCGATCTCCTCCGCAACCCTCGAGAGCGTGGCGGGCTCACCGTCTCTCAGCCCGTAGCGCAACTCGACGGCGTTCCGATGGAGAGGCGGCAGGTCGGCAAGGCTTCGGCGGAGAGCCTCACCGGCGATGCTCTGCTCGACCTCGGCATCGGGCTGCAGGGCGGTGAGATCGGCGAGAAAGTCACCGAGCATGGCCCCGTCTTCGCCGACCGGCGTCTCCAAAGCGACCGTGGATCCGATCTTCATCGCCTTTTCGACGTCCTTCTCGGGGACACCCGTCTCGGACGCGATCTCGACGACGGTGGCCGGACGGCCGAGCTGGGATTGCAGGGTCTCGGCCGTGGCACGCACCACGGGGAGGATGTCGAACATCTTGGCCGGCAGGCGGATGGAGTCGCCCAGGTGGGCACGGGCGCGTTGCATGGCCTGGCGAATCCACCAGGTCGCATATGTCGAGAACTTGAAACCGCGACGCCAGTCGAACTTCTCCACTGCGGTGATCAACCCCAGATTTCCCTCCTGGATGAGGTCGAGCATGTCGATGCCACTCCCGGCGTAATGGCGGGCGTTGGCGACTACCAGACGCAGGTTGGCCTGCACGAACCGCCGACGGGCAGCCTCGCCTTCGCTCACCTTTTTCCGAAGCTGGTCGATCTCCGACGTGTCGACGTCGTCATCCGACTCGAGAAGCGCCCGCGCCGCCCTACCGGCATCCATGGCCTGGGCGAGCTGTACCTCATCGTCAGCGGTGAGCAGCTCGTAGTGACCGATGCCGGCCAGATAGTGGCCGAGCAGGTCGACACCGCCCCCCCGTTCTGCGCCGGTGGGCGAAATCTTCTTCATGCGATCGTGTGAGTCGTTTCCCACGTCTGGACGAACACATGTTCGTGAAAATGTATTCCCAGGTGAGCCGGCGATTCGGAGACCGAGACCCGGGCATGGCGGAGGGAGCGCACCCTAGGTCTTCTCCTCTCCCTGCTCGGCCTCGGAATGCCTGTAACGCTCGATCAGATCGGGAGAGATCCGCTTCAGGGACCCGTCTTCGAAGGGTGCGATGACCGACCAGCCGACGCCGAGCGTCTCCTCCATGTCACGGTGCCAGCTCTGGGACACGAACTCGGATTCGAAGCGGTCGGCGAATTCCAGATAGGCACGGTCGATGTCGGACAGGCTGGCCTCGCCGATGATTGCCACCAGGCGCCTCAGGTCTCGTCCCTCGGCGTAGAACGCGTAGAGCTGGTCTGCCAGCTGGCGGTGATCCTCCCTGGTCTTCCCTGCGCCGATGCCGGAGTTCATCAGCCGGCTCAATGACGGAAGAATGTCGATCGGGGGGTCGATGCCTCGTCTGTGGAGATCGCGCGACAAGACGATCTGCCCCTCGGTGATGTAGCCGGACAGGTCCGGAATCGGGTGGGTGATGTCGTCGTCGGGCATCGAGACGATGATCATCTGCGTTATCGAGCCATCGTGATCCCTCAGCAGGCCGGCTCTCTCATAGATGGTGGCGAGGTCGGTGTACATGTAGCCGGGGTATCCCCGCCTACCCGGCACCTCCTCTCGGGCCGTGGCGACCTCGCGCAGGGCTTCGCAGTAGTTCGTCATGTCGGTGAGGATGACCAGAACGTGGTAGCCCCGCTCGAAGGCGAGGTACTCGGCGGTGGTGAGCGCCATTCGAGGGGTCAAGAGCCGCTCGATCGTGGGGTCGTCGGCGAGGTTCAGAAACAGGACGGTGCGGTCGAGCTGGCCTGACTCTTCGAGCCGGCGTCGGAACAGCCCCGCCTCCCGGTGAGTGATCCCCATGGCCGCGAAGACCACGACGAACGGGCTCTCGGTGGATCCGCCGACACGGGCTCCGGCGGCGATGTCTGCCGCGAGCTTCCCCCCGGGGAGCCCGAATCCGGAGAAGATGGGGAGCTTCTGACCACGGAGCAGGGTGTTCAACCCGTCGATGGCGGAGATCCCTGTTTCGATGTACTCGGACGGGTGGGCCCGGACCGCAGGGTTGATGGGAAGACCGTTGACGTCCCAGAAGTCCTCCGGCATCACCGGTGGGCCGCCGTCGATTGGCACGCCGCTGCCATCGAGCATTCGCCCCAGGAGATCGATGCCGACTCCGAGACGGGCGGCATCCCCGCCGAGCTGGATCCGGGTCGTGGCGAGATCCAATCCCCTGGTGCCGGCGAAGACTTCGATGACCGCTCTCTCCCTGTCGACTTCGAGCACCTGCCCGCCACGCATCTCGCCGTCGGGGGCGATGACGTTGACCACCTCCCCGTAGTGCACCCCCTTGGCCCGGTCGATGAACAGGAGCGGGCCCGAGACGTAGTCGACCGTCCGGTATTCCGTCGTGTGCAAGCCGCGACGCAGCGAGAACCTCGATGTCATGGTGCCACCTCGAGATCGATCCTCTCCAACAGGCTCAGGGCGCGAGCCTGCGCCTCGTCGACCGGCCAGAGCTTCATCCTCGCGATCTCTGCTGCGATGGGGCCACGCGTGGTCGTCTCGGGGGGAGCGCCTTCCAGGGCCCGCTCCATCACGGCATCGTGGAAACCCTTCAAGACGCGAAGCATCCAATACTGCTTGGTGAGGGGGCAGTAGGCGTCGGTTGCGTCGTAGGCCGACTGCTGGAGGAAATCCTCTTTCAGCATCTGGGCCATGGCGAAGGTGACACGCTCCTGTGGCGCCAGGGCGTCAGCCCCGAGAAGCTGGACGATGCCTTCCAGCTCTTCTGCATTCCCCAGCAGCTCGAGCGCCCATGCCCGCTGCTCACTCCAGTCTTCGGCGACGTTGTCGTCGAACCACTCGTCGGTCTCGTACAAGGAGTAGCTACGCGTCCAGTGGATTGCCGGATAGTGGCGTCGTCGGGCCAGGTCGGGGTCCAGGGCCCAGAAGGTGCCCGCCAGCCGGAGACTGTATTGGGTGACCGGCTCGGAGAAGTCGCCACCGGGCGGAGAGACGGCGCCGATGACCGAGACCGAGCCACGGCGCTCGTCCTGGCCCAAGGCGACCACTGCCCCGGAACGCTCGTAGAACTCGGCGAGGCGGGAGGGCAGATACGCAGGGAATCCCTCTTCGCCGGGTAGCTCTTCCAACCGGCTCGAGACCTCCCTGAGAGCCTCACCCCAACGACTCGTGGAATCGGCGAGTACGGCCACGTCGTAGCCCTGGTCCCTGTAGTACTCGGCGATGGTGATTCCTGTGTAGATGCTCGCCTCGCGGGCTGCCACGGGCATATTCGATGTGTTGGCGATTATCACGGTGCGATCGATCAGAGGCGCCCCGCTCTGCGGATCCACCAATCGGGGGAACTCCTCGAGCACCTCGGCGAGCTCGTTGCCCCTCTCCCCGCAACCAATGAAGACGATCACATCGGCGTCGGCATGCCGGGCGATGGTCTGCTCCAGGACCGTCTTGCCGGTGCCGAAGCCGCCGGGCAGTGTGGTGCTGCCGCCGCGGGCAACCGGGAACAGCGTGTCGCAGACTCGCTGACCCGTGATCAGCGGCGCGACCGGGTCGAGCCGGCCCGTGACCGGGCGACGTCTGCGCACGGGCCAGATCGTCATGGCAGGCACAACTGCCTCCCCGACCCACGCAATCGGGTCCTCGACGGTGATCTCGGTCTTCCCGACTGCGGTTATCTCGCCACTCAGGTCCGATGGGACGAGGATTCGATGCTCGATGGCAGAGGTCTCGTCGATCGTGGCGACGATGTCGCCGGGTCCCACATGATCACCGACCGAGACGAGATGGTCGACATGCCACGTCCGCTCACGATCCAATGCGGGAATCTCGATGCCACGGCGGATGAAAGGCTCTGCATAACGCCCGGATTCCCCCCGGGCGAGCACGGGCAAGGGTCTCTGGACACCGTCGAAGATGCCCCCGACGAGCCCAGGCCCCAGCTCCACGCTCAGGGGGCGGTTGGTGTCCACGACCGTTGACCCGACTTGCAGGCCCGCCGTCTCCTCATATACCTGGATGACCGTCTCTTCTCCCTTGAGCCTGATCACCTCGCCAACCAGGCCACGGCGCCCGACGCGGACGACGTTGTAGACCCGGGCGTGATGGAGGCCCTCGGCGACGACCACCGGGCCGGCCACTTTCACCACACGACCGACGTCGGCGCCCGATGTCATTGCTCGCTCTCCTCGCCGAACGTGATGTGGTAGCCAACGGCCCGGCTGAGCATCGCCGAGATTCGGGCCCGGTGACTCTCTTGGTCACGGGTCTGGAGCCCCGCCGGCAGGGGGATCACGACGGGCACCGTGGAGGCCTCGAGGCGATTTCGCTCTTCGTCGGGGACCTCGAAGAGAAACGGCTCGTAGACGGCGATGACACCCCCCCGGTCCTCGCTCATGAGGCTCATCAGGGCTCTGGCGGCCTCGTGAGCGGTCCCGGCCGAAATCGTGTCGACGCCGGCCAGGCGGAAACCTGTCTCCAACTCGGGAGGAACCACCACCACCAGGCCGGTCTGTGTCATGCCGCCGGCTCCAAACGGGCTTCGACCTCGTCGACCGGGATGCCGTGCACGATTCCTCGACCGATCAGCCGGAGGTTGCGCACCTCCGCCTCTTTGGCGAACACGAAGGCCAGAGGGATGTCGAAGCCGAGGACGTCGCCGGTGACGAACCTCTCCACGGCGGCGGCCGTGGTGGCTCGCTGCAGATCGTCGTGGATCCTGACGATGTCACCGTGCTCGACCCAGGCCCGGATCACCCGATCCCACCTCGCGGGCAGACGTCTCGCAGTCAACAGCGCGCGAATGGCCTCGGGTGCGTCAGTGAGAGCGACTTGGCCCCAGACCTCGGTTGGCACCAGACCCCCCGGTACGTAGTCGACGGGTATCTCCGGCCATCCCGTCTCCCGGTCGAGCCGGGCGCGGCGGAGAC
This sequence comes from Acidimicrobiia bacterium, assembly GCA_049692815.1. Lineage (GTDB taxonomy): Bacteria > Actinomycetota > Acidimicrobiia > Spongiisociales > ZC4RG35 > JANQRA01. The sequence continues at coordinate 268 of JBAVPF010000098.1, read as the reverse complement.
GGAGCGCCGTTTCCATGTTGCGGGCGTCGACCTCAGATCTCAGGATGGAGGCGGCACCGCTGGCTTCTTCACCAAGCACCCCCTGCATCTCCTGGGCGAATGCCCGGTCGATGGCCAGCTCGAGCACGGTGGGGTCGCCTTCCGTCTCGTACCTGAAACGCTCCCTGGCGATCGCGACGGCGGTGTCCACCGTCGGCACGCCCCAGGCGACGAGGAGGTCGATCAACGACCTCGCATCTCCCTGCGCCGCCAGCTCGGACAAGGCGAC
>JBAVPF010000097.1:0-2360 GCA_049692815.1 Acidimicrobiia bacterium | reverse complement strand
GGTCTGTGCCGTGCCAATCCGATCCGACTAGCCCGACGAACCAAAGGAACGGTCGACACCAAGGAGCAGCCGCAACCGGGCAAGGGGGAATCGGGCACGACGCGAAGAACCCCGAGGGAGCGGTGACCGAAGCCATCACCCTCTCGGGGCTTTCGACCCGTCTCGTGCTCCAACCCTAAGGCTGGTCCACCAGGCGGATACTGCAGTTGCCTCTCGGCCACTTCAGTCCCGGTCTGAGGTTGCCCTCCGTCCGGTTCGAGAACCGTATCCGATTCGACAGCTCGAGGCCAATCCGAGCGCTGATGAATTTTCGCGACTTTGCCCGGGCTCGAACCGGCCGGACCGGAAGTTGGAGCGGAGGAGGTGCTGTGATCGTCTGATCGGCCGCTACGCCACGCAGCAGTCCTCCTCCATGGCTAGCCCTGTGGTGGCGAGAACCGCTCGGGCTACCCCGATCGGTTGCGACGATCTCCCAAGCCAGAGCTCCGCGAGCCGCGTAAGCGCAGACATTTCATTTGGTCGACGTCTGCTAATAGCTATGAGTCGCCGGTTCTCGGCTTCTTGGAGCCTCTCGGTCATGTAGGCCTTGGCGTAGTCGGTGTCCACGGCACCACCCTCATATATCGACGTTCGTCAATATGAACCTGTGGGCCACGGAGGCTATTCCCGGAAAGGTCGTGTGTGGTAGCGGTGCACAACTCGAGCACCGATACCGCTCAGATGGAACATGGTGCGTGTCGTGGAGGTCGATCGTGATCCAAGAGCTGTTGCTGCGCAGACAACAAAGGAGTCGTTGTGCTCTAGCGGATCGACCTGGAGAGGTCTAAGGGGACAGGGATGCCCACGCCGCATGGCAATCCGGGCTCGGAAGGAGGTGTCAGTTCGGTGATCGATTCAGCAATCGTCTTCAAGTACACGAGAGCCGCCCCTGGCCGTGAGGCCAAAGCCCTTGACCTGTTCACAGAGGCCATGGCCTTCTTCGGGACTTCTGCCCATGAAGGCAAGTGTGAGGAGCCTTTGACATTCATGGGTACATCGGGTCATAGCCTCATCATCGTCCCCGGCGAGTTCGGAGCTTTGATGGACTTGACGATGTCGGAGGAGTTCCGGGAGCTCTACACCAAGGTGGTGTTCGCAGTACCCGACGTTTCGTACGAGTTCGGGCCCTATGGACAGGGCGTACAGGAGTACATGGCTCGTTGGGCGCGAATCGGGAACGAATTGGCGCTGATCTAGAAGTCAGCACACTACGGAGACGAGGGTCGTAGCGGGACGACCCTCACTCGCGTCAGGGTGTGGACGATCGAACCTCCACTACCTGCTGCTTCAGGGTCGGTATCGATGACAGAGATCACACCACCATCGAGTCCTCGGCTGACGTCCGTCTGCCGTCCTCCCCCAGGTGGCCTCGGCGAGGATCAGAGCACTCGGGCGACCCCGGGCAATCTGATCAACATCGACGCAGGCCAAAGCTGGCCACAACGCCAAACAGGGTGACCGCGGTGAACTCGACCTCGGGCGGCCAGAGCGGAACGTCCCCGCTCCAATCCGGGTTTGAGGGTCACCTCAGAGGACCGACGACACCCAGGTTCCGATGAAGAACGAGGCCACGACCACCAGAGCCCCTGCCATGAGATGCTCGAATACAACAGGCGCTGGATCTACACCTCGTCCCCGTGCCTGACCGATGCTCAAGACGATCAAAGCCAAGGCGCCCCAGATGGCGGCCACGATCGTGGCCGTGTCCAGTGGAAGAAGCGCAACGGGGATGACGAAGGTCAACGCCATGACCAGCTTTGCCGCGAACGTCACAGTGGTCGACGCCCATATCTCAGACGGACGATGGACGCCTTCTGACTCTTCAGACATGTGGATGCCAAGTGCATCGGAGAGTGAATCCGCCAACGCGATCGTCACAACGCCGGCGAGCACGGCCGGTCTCGAGTTTGTCCCTTTGGAGAGACCGACCAAAAGACCAAGGGTGGTGATGGTGCCCGACGTCAGACCGAACGAGATCCCGATCCCGAGGGAGTGCCTCAGACTCTGCACTGGCCGAACTGGCTGAGCAGCCGTGTCCCGGGACACTCGAAGCGGCTCAGACGATGCCCGGGTCGGGTTCGAGCATCACCGCCCAAGCGGCGTCCGCCTCACGCTCCATGGACTCGAGTCGTTCGTAGTAATCGGGAAATTCGCGCAGGTGTGCCAGGGCGATCTTGGCCGTGATCACCGGATCGTCCCCCGTGACGTCGAGATCGGGGAATCTCGTCCCGTGCTCCAGCTCGACGTCCATGCCCTTCCGGACCTGTTCGACACCGAATCTCTCGCTCGAGATGTCGACTCCGATCGCGGTCAATGCGCTC
>JBAVPF010000096.1:0-1840 GCA_049692815.1 Acidimicrobiia bacterium | reverse complement strand
TACCGGAGGTTCGCGACAAGTGCGTGCGCTCTCGCCCGCCCCGGCCGCGCTCAGCCGATAGAGTCAGCCGGTCGGAGGACGCCAGATAGAGGAGAAGACATGACCGACGAAACCCCGGGAACCGGCCCGGCCGAAGGTGGCGCCGAGGAGCCCACACCGGCACAGGAGATGGCCGCCGTGGTCCAGGGAGCGGGTGACTTCACCAGCGGAGAGGGACTTGTCGCCTTCTCCGGGATCCTGCTCTTGCTCATCTGGCTGGTGTTCGACGTGTTCCTCGACGACTACGGGCTGAGCATCGTCGAGCTCCTCTTGGCAGCGATCGTCGTCATTGTCCCCAGACTCAAGCCAGAGACGGTCGAGAAGGTGCACCCGGTACCGGTGATCATGAAGGTGTCCGGCTACGGCATCGCCACCGTCGGTGTCTTCTTCATCATCTGGGCGATCGAAGGTGGGTTCTACGACGGTGCGTCGACGATCATCGCCGCGCTCTTGAACTACGCCGCCTACGCCATGGCATTCCTGGGCGCGCGTCAGATAAAGATCTGAGCTTACGGGGGGGCGTGTGAGGGGTGACTAATCTCGCGCCCGAGGTCCCCAATTGAACGCCGAAACGAGCAAGCGAATTCTCGTTGCCGACGACGCGGAAACCATCACCAGTCTGCTGATGACCGCGCTCGAAACCAGCGGGTACGAAGTAACCGTCGCCACCAATGGCGTCGAGACCTACGAGATGGGTCTCGACGGTGACTTCGACCTGGTCATCCTCGACCACCTGATGCCGGGGCTCTTGGGTCTCGAGGTCATCCAGCGATGGCGGGAGGAGGGAATGGACACCCCCGTGATCATGCTCTCCGGAGTCGACGACGACCACACCATCGTCGCCAGCTTCGACCTGGGGGCGCTCGATTTCGTCAGAAAGCCGTTCCGATTGCCGGAACTGATGGCTCGAATCCGCCAAAGAGTCAACTAGCAATTGACCAAATGCCTCAATGAGGCACCTCGTCGTTCCGATCATCAGATGAGAAGACATGCAAGGAATCGAGCTCGTTCGCTTCGTCGTCCTGGTCGTCTTCGCCCTCAATGCGTTGCTGCTCTTGGCCCTCATAGCGGGGAAGGCGATACACCGGCGGGTAACGAACGCGGCGGAACGGCGTCGGTCGGCGTATATCGCCGTCCTCAGCCGTCATCTCGCGCTGCCCGACGAGGACGTCAAGCTCGGGTCCCGTGTGGCGCGGGATCCGGCGTTTCTCGACGCCCTGATCGACGTCCGCAACACCGTCATCGGCCCGGAGGCGGACGCCCTCGGCAACCTGGTCGATAGGCTCGGGATAACAGGCGAGGCCTCGAGACGGCTGGACAAGGGGTATTTGCTCACCACCAGGCTCCGTGCCGCGGTGGCGCTAGCCGAGCTGGCGGACCAGTCCTCCGCCCCCGTGCTCATGGAGCACCTCTCGGATCGCAACCCGGTGATCCGCATCCAATGTGCAAGAGGATTGGGCCGCATCGGTTGGACACCTGCCATCGACGCCATCGTCGAGCGGTTTCGTGACGAGACACCCTGGGTTCGCTCCCGGTTCGCCGACACCCTGGTCCGGTTTGGGCGAACTGCAACCTGGCCCCTCGTCGCCTACGTGAAGATCACCCACCGGTTCGAGACGGAAGGCCCGGTGAGTGCCATACGCACCCTGGCGACGATTGGTGACGACCAGGGGGTCAAACCGCTGATCGAGATCCTTGCCGAGGCCACCGATCTCGAGATACGCCTGGCCGCCATTGAGGGCCTGGGGCTCCTTGCCGGGCCGTTGGCGATACGACCATTGCGCACGTCGGCCCATGATGA
>JBAVPF010000095.1:0-2588 GCA_049692815.1 Acidimicrobiia bacterium | reverse complement strand
GTATCGGGCGTCGAGGAAGTCACCAGGATCATCGATCTGCGCACTCAGCACATCGGGCCCGAGGAGCTGCTGGTGGCCGGGAAGATCGAGTTCGACCGTGGCTTGGGTAACGCACAGCTCAGTGGCGCCATCGACCGGGTCGAGTCGGCGTTGCGCGGGGCGATCCCCCTCACGATGCAGATCTATCTCGAGCCCGATCTGTTCGACCCCGCACGCGGGAAGGCGCATTGACACGCGGCAAGTTCCTCGGGCGAATCGTCGACGCAGCGCTTCTCGGCCTGCTCGGAGGGCTTTTCGGGACCATCTACCTGGTCGTCGTCGAGGGAGGCATCCACCGTCTCTGGGGGGAACGGGTGGGAACGGCCGAGTGGTTCTCCGCTCCCCTCTCCGTTCTCGTGATACCCGTGGTCGCCGGGCTCCTCGTCGGTTTGATCTACAGGTACTTCCACCTCCCTCCGAGGTTCAAGGGCTTCATCGTCGAGTTGGAGGAGGGAGAGGTGGAGCCGAAGACCGCTCCCGGCGCGATCCTGGTAGCAGTGGTGTCACTGATCGGAGGGGCGTCCCTGGGCCCGGAAGCCCCTCTCGGCACCGGCGCCGGCGCCATGGGGACGTGGCTGGGGCGACGGCGGGGTTTGGATGCCGAAGGGGTTCGATCGACGACATTTGCCGGCATGAGCGCGGTGTTCGGGGGCCTGGTCTCATCACCTCTCGGCGGTCCGCTCATCGCTTTCGAGCTGGAGCACGAGCAGAGCCGCTCCTACTACTTCGACCACCTGATTCCCGGGGTCGTGGCGGGCGCCGTGGGATTCGGCGTGATGTACCCGTTCATCGGCGCGCCGATCCTGGGCCAGTACGACATCGCCGGCGTCGAGTTTCGCTCCTGGATGCTGCTCGCCGGGGTCGGTGTCGGCCTGACCGGAACGCTCGTCGCCTGGGTGGTGGGACAGATCATGGTCCGGACCGTCGGCGTGATGCGGCGTCTCGACCAACGGCCGGTCATCAGGGGTCTCGCAGGTGGGGTGGTTGTCGCCATCATCGGCTTCGCCCTGCCGCTGACCCTCTTCTCTGGTGAGTCGGGGTTGGGTGATGTCATGGCGGATCGGGCCGCCATCGGCCTGCTCACATTGCTGGCTTTGATCATCTTCAAGGGCCTGGCCCTGGGGGCGAGTCTCGGCGGCGGCTTCTACGGGGGCCCGATCTTCCCCATCTTCTTCATCGGCGGGGTACTCGGAGTATTCATGAATCAGCTGATCCCCGACCTCCCGTTGAGTCTGGCGGTAGGTGGGGCGATGGCCGCCGTGGGCGGTGCCATCGCGCTGATCCCCCTTTCGATGATGGTGCTTGCCGGCCTTCTGGTTGGGGCGGACTTTCTGATGGCGGGGGCCATCTTGATCTCGGCGGCGACGGCCTTCGTAGTCCGGTACGCCCTGATGAGCAGACAACCTGAGGGAGATGCTCAAAGGGCGTCACGCGCCCAAGCGGAGCCCTCGACCTAGAAGGGCAGCACCTTGGGCAGACTGGCCAGCGTCACCGAGGCACCGATGAAGATCAGGCCGGCCAGCGTTATGGCGATCCACCTGTTCCGCTCTGCCGCGAGCTTGGAGCTAATCCCGCCGAAGAAGATGGCGAGGGCCAGCGCGACGGCGGTCAACACGTGGTTGTCGGAGTTCTGGTTGGCATCGAGCGCGCTCTGGGTGTGGTTGCCGGCCTCCTCGAGCTTGACGTCCGCTGCCTGGGCGTCTGCCAGGGTGTAGTCCCCGGTGACGAATGGAGTGGCGGGAGCGTCTGCGTTGGTCAACGGCCGGCTGTCCAACCATGCCTCCAGGGCCGGTTTGAACTCGTCACGCATCCGGTCATAGAAGAACGTCGATAGCGTCCCTTCCAACCGCTGGTAGCCGTCCGAGGTCACGACGGGCAACCCTTGGTCGATCTCGTTGCTGACCGCCTCGAGCCAGGCGAGGAAGATGTCGACGTCGATCGATGTGAGCTGACCGGCGCGAGTATCGAGCCTGGTCGATTCGATGCGGGCCGCGTTCGCCTGGGAGAACTCGATTGCCTGAACGCCGCTCCACTTGGCGCTCTGGAACGCGGCCCAGGCGGTCAGGATGGCAGCTGCAGCCATGACGATCGTTGCGATCAGCTCGATCCGGTCGGATGCGCCCAGAACGAGCTTGTCGTCGCTTTCAGCTGCCATCTCTATCCGTTTGGTAGGCAGGCCGCGGTGAGCTCAGGCGAGAAGCTTCGCTTTCTGTGCCTCGAACTCGTCGGCGGTTATCACGCCGCCGTCGCGAAGTGAGGCCAGCTTCTCCAACTCCCCGGCCACGCCTCCGCCGCTTCCGGCGATGTCACGGATGTAATCGGCCTGCGCCTTCTGCACGGCCTTGGCCGACGCCACCTCACGGGCCGCCATGTTGCCGCCTTGAGCGATGAGATACACCAGAACCCCCAGGAAGGGCAGGACGACCACGAAGAGCACCCAACCGGCTTTGGCCATTCCGGAGCTGTCCGACCGGAAGATGTCGGCGAAGACCCTGATCAGGAGCCATATCCAGATGACCCACAAGAAGAACCAGAGCATCAACCAGAAG
>JBAVPF010000094.1:0-4420 GCA_049692815.1 Acidimicrobiia bacterium | reverse complement strand
ACGCAACACGGATGCCGCCGGAGCGGTGATCGGGGGGTCGAACTGGGAAAGGGCGGAGCTGTTGGCCACCTGGGAGCGTCCGCTCCGCCTGCTGGTCGTCGCCCATGTGTTGTTGGCGCTCGGCCTTCTCCTCCCTCACCTGGTCACCGGGCGGTGAGCTCTTGTGTTTGAGGCTCATGTGACGATGCCAGGATGACCACCAAGAACCGCCAACAACCACAGACCTCCCCGTCCCAACCGCACCGAGTTCGTTCCGCGAGCAGATGGTCTCTGGCGTTTGGCATACGTTTGATGTGGGATGCTGACCCCCACCGAATATTCAGTGGTTAAGGACGTTTCGAGCCCAACACGACCTAGTTCGAAGTGCTAGCAGCCGACTGCGTCCCTCAGGACGCGACACGATTCAGCCAGTCTTTCCGCCGAGAGTTGGGTAATCGGTCTGCGGAAGGATCCACGCGGAAGTGTGTGGAGGTTGTCGAAGTTGACCACGCATTCGGTAGGCACACTGTCGGTCTCGGGGGAAAGCTCCAATTCCGATACAAGTCCTCGTCGAGTTCTTGTAAGAGCGGCAACGACGACTGACCGAATTCGATCTGCGACAGGGTCACGAGTCAACACCAAGACAGGTCTATCCCCACCTGGTGTTTTGGCAAACCAAATCTCACCCCGTTGCATCGAGCCAGTCCGTCCAGTCTTCGGCTGGACCCCAATCCGAGATCTCGGCCAAGCTCTGCTCGTCGCCGGTCAGAGGCATCCTCAGCCAGGCTTCAACGTCGTCCTCGGCGCGGAGCCGTACGAGGTACCGATGTAGAGCCTCTCGAAGGAGTTCAGATCGGTCAATGCCAAGACGCTCGGCCCATTGTGTTGCTTGCTCAGCCTCATCGGCCTCTACGCGGAAACTGAACATTGTCATACATCGAGACTACATCGTATGACAGGCAGGTTTCAAGGCTTACCAACAGAGTCGGACCTATTCCGGGGGTCGCGCGTTGATACGGCTACACACAGGCCCTGGTCAGACCCACGTATCCAACTCGGACCTAGGTGACGGGGCGTCTCCCCGATGAGAGCGAACCTCAACACCCGGAAGTTCGTCGAAGGCATTGGCTAGGTTTCCATCTCGCCTTTTCCTTTGACGTCGACCGCTCCTCGAGGTTCGCAGAGGAAATCGTTCTTGATCAGCTCGTGGGTGGCGGAACTGATCTGGATTGATCCGGGGACGCCTCCGGACTCCATACGGCTGGCCGTGTTGACGAGGAGAACTTGTGAGTTCCGACGATGCCGGCGACGACGGGACCGGAGTTGATTCCGATACGAAGGCTGATCTTGTGGCCATCGAAATCGTGCGCGGCGACGTGGTCGCGGATGCGAATAGCGAGCGTGGCGATGGCGAGAGCATGGTCGGCTCGGGGGTGTGGCACACCAGAAACACCATGTATTCATCCCCGACGGTCTTGATCTTCTCGAGACCAAGTTCGGCAACGAATCCGTCGAAGGTCGAGAAGATGTTGTTGAGAAGCCCCACCAGCCGTGATGGGATGGAGACATATCGGCCGACATTGGAGTGAAGCCGACAACGTCTGCGAATAGAACGGAAGCGGCGTCGAAGTCGTCGGCGATCATGGTCTTCCCCGACTTGAGTCGAGCAGCTACCTCGTCCGGCAGGATGTTGTGGAGTAGATCGTCGGACTCACGCTGGGAATCGATCACGCTGACGGACGAAGTAGGCCGAGAGCGAGTCGCCTACGCGCCCTCGAGGTTGGTTTTGGCGGCGTTGAGCAACGCTCTGGCAAACGCCGGGTTGTGGACTCCCATGCTCTGGTCCTCGACCACGAACATGTAGTTCCAAAGTGCGGCTACTACCTCTGGGGGATAGTCGCCGACCACCGACCTGTTCTGTTGGACTTCGCCGTTCTCCTCGTAATCGGCCTGAATGATCCCGCTGCCGATGAGGAGCGTCTTCACTTCGGCCAGAAGTGCTTCGATCTCGGTCTGAGTCTCATTGACGTCGAAGGTCTCTATGTCCGTATGACAGGTTTGGCAACGCTCCACCTGGGGCTGCCACGTGTGGTTGCGCTCTTCACCCATGTGACAGGTGACGCATCCCTCGTCCGTCTGCGTGTAGTGCGGGCTGGGCTCACCGGTGACGTCGAGCCCACCCTCACCGAGAAGCATCTGGGCCTCGACACCGTGATGGGTTCCGAATCGGGTGCTATCGATCGTGATCACGTCCCCTGAGGTGTCGGGAAGCTCGTTTCGGATCTGGTGGCACTGGGCGCACAGATTGGCCGGGCCCTTGTCGAAGGTCCCGCCGGTCATCTCCAACGTCAGCGCCTCTTGGTCACCAGTCAAGGCCCAGTCCACGCTGGTGTACGTCATGTGTATCTGGTGACACGTCCGACAGTCGTAGGGTGAGACGTTGACCACCGCCTCGACCGATGGATCATGTGGCGGGAGGTTGGCGGCGATACGGGCCTCGGCTCCCTCGGTGCCGTGGCATCCAGCACAGCTCCCGCTCTCGCCACGCTCGAAGGCTTCGCCGGTGCCATGAATGGACACCTCTCTGAATTGGGCCTCCTTGGACCAGATGACAGTGGTGTCGTTGTGACACTCGGTGCAAGAGAGATCGCTGACGTCAATCTCGGCGGCGGAGCCTGCCGGCCCTTGAGGCCCTGCCGGCCCGGGCGGCCCCTCGGGACCCTCGGGTCCAGCGTCTCCTTGGCAGCCCGCCAGGGCCATCGCCGCAGCCAGGAAGATACTCGGGATCAGCCACCGAGATCTCATCACTTGACAACCCTAATCATCGGCCTGCAACGATGGATGGGACTAAAGACCCTATGAGATTGGGACCAAAGGCCCGGGGGTCTAGTCGATGGGGTCGCGGCCGGCAAGAATATCCTCGATCGTTTCGACGAGGGAGGCAGGAGTCACCTCACCTTGAATCCTTGCCCTGATGATCCCTGATGAGTCGACGAAATACGTCTCCGGTACCCCGAACAACCCCAGGTTCACAGCAGCTCGGGAGTCGGGATCCGTGACATAGCTGTAGTTGACGCCTCTGCCGAACTCATCGAGAAAGGACACCGCTGACGCCTCGTCGTCCTGGTGCAGAATGCCGATGAAATGGACGCCTCTGTCCTCGTAGACGACAGAGGCCGTCGTCAGCGCCTCGTGTTCCAACCGGCAGGGGAAGCACCAAGAGGCCCAGAAGTTCAACACGAGTATCTGGCCCTGAAGGTCGTCGATGTCGAGATCACCCTCTCGCTCGAGATATGGAAGCGTGAGGTGAGGAAGGGGCTCGCCGATCAGCGGTGAGTCGACCAGACGCGGGTCTGCGCCGAACCCACTGCTGAAGACGAAGGCGAGCACAGCGGTGCCCAGTGCGACGCCGGCGACGATCAACCACGTCTTTCCTCGACGCTGTCGGCTGGGGCCGGGAGGTGCTTGGCTCGTCGTGTTGGTCAAGGCGTCTCATCTCCGCGTGCCTCTTCCAGGGCGTCCTTGATCTGTGAGGTCACGTTGTCGGACAGGTTGGGAATCTCGAGCGCCGCCTCGAGCTGTGGAATGGCGGCGTCGGCATCACCGAGCCCGTACAAGGTTATGAACCCGATGTAGAGCCTGGCCTCCGAGTTGTTGGGGTCCACCTCGAGACTGGACCGGGCATATTCCTCTGCTGCCTCGGCCAGCCCGGTCCGATATGCGATCCACGCGATACGAGCTAGCGCCTTGCTCTCCTCGTCCACGCTCGGGTCGTTGTCCAACAAGATCAGATAGTGGTCCAGCGCCGAGCCGAACTCTTCGGCGGCGAAGTAGCGATCGGCGAGCGCCATCCGCATCCCGTTGACCTTCGGGTTGGCTTCAACGACCGCCTCCATCTCCTCATTGGAGACGGATGCGGGGTCGACCGTCAGGTCGCCTGGCGAGGCGCCCACAGGCTGGCCGGTGTCATTCGCATTGTTGGCCGCCAGCACAAACGCAACCGCCAGTACTCCGATGAAGGCGAGGGCACCGACGACTCTTCTCCACGAAGGCCGAGATCCCCGGTCTGCCGACTTCGGCTCCTCGTACGAGTGCTCGGGCTTTTCGTCGGGAAGCTCCGCAATGGCGGAATCCAGGGCATCCAGTTCGGATTCGTATGTCCGGCGAAGACGTTCGGCGGTGTCGGGCGCCACCTCACCTGTCTCCCGTTGCACCGCGAGCTCGAGCAAGTCCCGCCTGACCAGGTCGCGTCGTTCGATGAGACGAGCGCGCTCGGAGGTCACGACATCTCCATCGAGACGTCCTGTCTCCGTCGGGTCAGGATCATCCAGACCCCACCGCCAACGGCCAGGATTGGCAGTATCCAGATCAACAGCGTCTTCCCACTGAACGGAGGATCGAGAAGGATGCCTTCGCCGTATCTGGCTCTGAAGTACTGGAT
>JBAVPF010000093.1:0-6248 GCA_049692815.1 Acidimicrobiia bacterium | reverse complement strand
CCTCCAACACCTCGTTCACGGCGTCGATCTGGCCCTCAGGGTCGTCGTCGGTCCCGTCCACCACGTGGATCAGCAGATCCGCCTCACTCGACTCGGCGAGTGTCGACCGGAATGCCTCCACGAGATGATGGGGTAGACGGCGAACGAAGCCAACCGTGTCGGCGATCACCGCCTGCCGCCCATCACTCAGCTCGATACGGCGCACTGTCGAGTCGAGGGTGGCGAAGAGCTGGTCCTCGACCAGGACGTGTGCGTCGGTCAATGCGTTGAGGAGGGTCGATTTCCCGGCGTTCGTGTACCCGACGATGGCGATTTGGGGGATCTCCGTGCGTTTCCGCTGCTTGCGCTGGGTCTCGCGGTGGCCGGAGGTCTCCTGGAGCTGTCGCTCCAATTTCGATATGCGTGCCAGAACGCGTCTGCGGTCGGTCTCGAGCTTCGTCTCGCCGGGACCTCGCATCGTGGTGCCTACTCCGGCCCGCTGTTGAGCCAGCGCGCCACCCTTCCCTCTGAGACGTGGCAGGTTGTATCTGAGGAGGGCGAGCTCGACCTGGATCGCTCCCACTTTCGACGTGGCGTGCTGGGCGAAGATGTCGAGAATCAACGCTTCCCGGTCCACCACGTCGCAGCCGAACGCTCGCTGCAGGTTCCGCTGCTGGGCAGGGCTCAATGCCTGGTCGAAGACCACCACGTCGATGTCCATGGCGGTGGTGAGGCGGGCGAGCTCCTCGGCCTTGCCCGAGCCTATGAACGTCGCCGGGTCGACCCGCTGGCGCTTGACCATCTCCCGATCCACCGGGTCGGCCCCCGCGGTCTGGGTGAGAAGAGCCAGCTCGTCGAGGGAATGCTCCTCGGCAACCTCACTCATCTCGGGCATGAGGACTCCGACCAAGAAGGCGCGTTGTAGCCGGACCTCGAGGTCGGTGATTGTCGCGGTCAGTCGTCTGCGAGCGCGTGACTGATGTTCAGAGGTCATGAGCCGTTTCCTGACGGGGCGCGGAATGATGCTTGGCCATGGTCACCGATGCGGGGTGATTAGGCGGGCTCAGAGGTATTGGCCCTCGTCTCCCACGTGATCGAGCTCCTCTTCGGCGATGATCTGCGACTCACGGACGGCGATGACGGGCTTCCCGGTCGGGGGCCAGATGAAGCGCCAGGCACCGGTGGGAACTGCCCAGAATCGTTGGCCGGTCTGCACGTCGACGAGCGCCAGCGCATCGTTCCCGTCTTTGGTCCCCACCGGCACGAGAAGCCCTGACCGCGTCGTCGACTCCTCGGGTGCCTGCCCGACCCGCCAGCCACCCATCACGTTGTAGCCGTTGTCTGAGAGCATCGATGTCGCAGCGTCGATCACCAAGTGATTCTCGCAGGATGACCTCGAAACCGAAACCTCGCCCTGCGAGCGGTCGTGCCACCCACCAGTGCTGCGAATCCCGGTTTTCGCCGTCGCCAGTGCGGATAAGGTTTGGACATGGCCACGAAACGGAAGTTCTCCGAGGCGCTCGACTATCACGAGAGCCCGCGTCCGGGAAAGGTGGAGATCAGGGCCACCAAACCGACCGCCACTCAGTCCGATCTGAGCTTGGCCTACACACCCGGAGTCGCCGAACCGTGCCTGGTCATAGCCGACGACCCGGAGGCGGCTTTCCGGTTCACCAATCGGGGAAACCTCGTGGCCGTCGTGTCCAACGGCACGGCCGTCCTGGGCTTGGGCAACATCGGGCCCCTGGCCGGCAAGCCGGTCATGGAAGGCAAGGCTGTGCTCTTCAAGCGCTTTGCCGACATCGACGTCTTCGACCTGGAGATCGACGCCTCCGATCCCGACGACGTGATTCGCTTCTGTGAGATGCTCGCCCCAACGGTCGGTGGCATAAACCTCGAGGACATCAAGGCGCCCGAGTGCTTCTACATCGAGTCGACCCTCCGTAAGCGTCTCGATATCCCCGTCTTCCACGACGACCAGCACGGCACGGCGATCATCGGAGGCGCGGCGTTCATCAATGCCGTGGCCCTGACTGAGAGGGAAATCTCGGAGACCCGGGTGGTCGTGGCCGGAGCCGGGGCGGCCGGTGTCGCCTGTGCCCGCTTCCTAGTCGAGTTGGGCGTCGACCCCGGCAAGGTCCTGATGACCGACACAACCGGGGTGATACACAGCGGCAGGGACGACCTCAACGAGATCAAGCGTGAGTTCGCGGTCGACACCGACGCGAGGACGCTCGCCGACGCGATGAAAGGCGCCGACGCCTTCATCGGAGTCTCGGCGGCCGGCATCGTCACCCAGGACATGGTGAGATCGATGGCTGACGACCCCATCGTCTTCGCACTGGCGAATCCCGATCCGGAGATCACCTATCCGGAGGCGAAGGCGGCTCGAGACGACGTCATCATGGCCACCGGTCGCTCCGACTACCCCAACCAGGTCAACAATGTCCTGGGCTTCCCATTCATCTTCCGTGGTGCCCTGGACGTCCGTTCTCGCGGTGTTTCGGAGGGCATGAAGGTCGCGGCAGCCCATGCGCTGGCCGACCTGGCACGTCAGCCGGTGCTCGATGCAGTGCTTCGGGCATACAACCTCCAGACCCTGAGCTTTGGACCCGATTACCTGATTCCCAAGCCGTTCGACCCCAGGGTCCTGCTCGCGGTTGCCCCGGCAGTGGCCGCGGCCGCGGTCGAGGAAGGCCTGGCTGGGTCGCCGATCGAAGACTTCGACGCCTATCGCAACGCCCTGCAGTCACGTTTCGCCGCGTCACACGTGCTGATCAACTCGATCACGACGCGAGCCATGAGAGAGCCGAAGCGGGTCGCATACCCTCACGGCAACGATCTGAGGATCATCCGGGCGGCCCGTCGCGTCGCGGACGAGGGGATCGGCAGGCCGGTGCTGCTCGGCCCGACCGGTGAGATCGCCGAGCTCGCCGAGACGGCGGGAATCTCACTCGACGGCATGGAGGTCATCGACCCGGCCAGCTCCGGTTCCGAGCAGGCGCGCTACGCCAGGGTCCTCGCCAATCTCCGGGTCGATCGAGGAATGTCCCTGATCGAGGCGCAACGACGGGTCACCGACCCCAACATGTATGCGTGTCTCATGGTCCGCGAGGGAGCGGCGGATGCCGTCCTGGGCGGGCTCAACACGTATTACCCGGAGACGATCAGACCCGCCCTCCAGGTCCTCAAGGTCGAGGAAGGCCGTTCCATCGTGTCATCTGTCTATCTGGTGGTCGTGGGTGGCCAGCCCTACTTCTTCACCGACTGTGCGGTGAACATCGAGCCGACCCCGCCGCAACTGGCCGAGATCGCCCTCGCCGCGACCACGACCGCCGAGAAGGACTTCGACCGACATCCTCGTGTCGCCTTCATCAGCTACTCGGACTTCGGCTCGGCCGGTGGAGAGGAGCCGGCCAGAGTGCGCGAGGCCGTGGAGATCTTCAGGGCGGCACGGCCGGACGTGCCCGTGGACGGGGAGATGCAGGCCGATTCCGCCGTCGTCAAGGGACTGCTCGAGTCACGGCGCCCCGGTGGGCCTCTCGATCGCCCTGCCAACGTGCTCGTGTTCCCCAACCTCACGGCGGCCAATGCCTCATACAAGCTGCTCAACCGTCTTGGAGGCGCCGAGGTGATCGGCCCGATCCTCAGCGGCCTGTCGAAGACCGTTCACGTCATGCAACGCGACGCCTCGGTATCCGACGTGGTCAACATGACGGCGATCGCCGTCGCCGAGGCTCAACGACGGGAGGCTGCAGCCGGTTAGCGACGGCTTCGGTCATTCACCATCGAGAAAGAGCCGACGCCCGTTGGACGGGCGCCGGCTCTTCGTTTGTTTCGCCTGCTCGGGCCCGACTGCTCTGAGTCGGTCCCTAGGAGAGTGTGATGTCAGGCTGCCTCTGTTCGTTCACCGACATCCCTCATACCAAGGCCGATCAGGATGAACACGACTCCCATCAGCATGGCCATGCCGGCCACGCCAAATGCCACAACGGATGTGAATAGCGACGACCGGAGGAACGAAGCGTTCATCGCAGTAGCCCGCAGCGGGTCGTCACGATCGAGCTGAGCGTATGTCTTGCCATTGGTCGCATCCATTGCATGATGCTCGATGATCTGAGCCTCGCAGTAGGCGCTGAACGGTCCGTTGACGTCATTCCCGGCCAAGCAGGATGCGTCGTCCGCAACTGTGATCTGCTCATCGGCGAGGGTGCTGCTCACAACTACCCAGGTGGTTATCCCACCGGCGATCAGCAACACACCAAGTACGACGGAGGCTATCCAGGCGGTCCTCCTCATTTGTCTCCCTTTCTGGTGGTCATAGCCCCAAACCATACGCATGCCCGGGAACGGTGTGGACCGACAAAAGTCCCTATCGCTTGGGACATAGGATGGGCGAAGAATGGGACTCGTGTTGAGCCTCGACTGCCCGGTCGAGAAGGCCATGCTCCACGAGGCGGGGATCGAACCCGCCTGAGTGGCGGCGGAGTTGTCTTAGCGGGAGATGACGCTTGGGCTCGGCAAATCCGTTGTCGCGGTAGCGGAGGCGGACGGGAATCGAACCCGCCAGAGATCGCATCGACCTCTCACCGGTTTTGAAGACCGTGGGACCCACCAGGCGTCCAGACGCCTCCCTGGGGTGGATGGCAAGGTTAGAGGCGACCCGGGCTTGTTCCCGCAACCTGAACGGAACGGGGCGGGTCGGGGGTTGCGTCCGGCCGGTTCCGGTGTGTTTGGGGAACCGAATGATGGGCATATACGCTCCTATGAGCATGCCGGAGAGAAGCTTTGGGCGTACGGTCCGATACCGGCGGACGAAGCTCGGCCTCAGCCAGGCACAGCTGGCCGAGTTGGTGGGGCGTTCGACCGCGACCGTTCGAGCTTGGGAGCGGGACAAGAGCCGACCCAATGACGCCAAGGTGCTCTCCGCCCTCGCCACCATCCTCGGAGTCAACGAGCGGCAGCTCTTCGAGAAGGCAGAGGTGGAGCCTCCAGGCGCGGCCGAGGAGACCAGCCCCACCGTGGAGCAGGCGTTGGCCAGTCTGGCCCCGGTCCACGATCAGGGAGACGACGCGAAGGATGGCGATGAGGAGCAGGCATCGGCGAGCATGGGGGACGACCTCTCCGGCGATCAGGCCGAGACGGAGATCATCCTCGACCCGGTGGACGACGAGAGCGACGTCGCTGAGATCCTGCCCGCGGAGGAGCCCGTCCCCGACACCGAAGTCAGACAAGCGGTGGCGGTGGCGGCGAGCCCGGCATATACCGCACCACCGGATCGCTACGTGACTACTCCGGTCACGCCGCCGCTTTCGGACCTCTCCTACATGGAGGACCGATCACAACGCCAGCTGTACCGGGTCAGGACGCTCGCCACCCTCGTGGCGCTCGTCGCCCTGGTGGTGGCGTTCATCTGGTCGATGGGGGAGAGTCTGGGTGCCCTAGGCGACTGGTGGGATCAGTTCTTCGGGAATCTGCGGCTCTAGGGAGAGACGGCCGTGACGATCACGGTCACTACATCGCCTTCTTCCGACACGGTGATTGTTCGGTAGTCCTCGCCGTCGGCCAGGCTCCATGAGATCGTCTCCGGATCCGAGGTCTCGAACTTGCCTTGCACCTCGAGGCCGCTGGAATCGACCCAATCCTGGAAGTAGCCGATGATCGAATCGAGTGAGCCGTCGTATTCGAGGCTGATCGTCGTGTTGCTCTCCGCTTCTATCACTGCCACCACGTTGCCGCCGTCGGGGAGTGGTATCGGGAAGTCGGCGGGAACCTCACCGCCACCGAACGTCATCGAGCCATCATCGGTCTCGACGCTGACCTCGCCCGAGTCCGAGTCGATCTCGACGTCGCCGACCCCCTCCTGTGACTCGATGATCTTCTCGGCGAGGTCCTCACCTGGTGAGCAGGCCGCCAGCGTCAACATCGTGGCGGCAACGAGGGCCAGCAGTCTGCGGTCGATTCTCACGGATCCCCCTGGTGGTAAAGGAGCGGGCAGCCTAGTCGCGCCAAGTAATCGGTTCCGTGATGCGGGTCGATGTGGCAGAATCTGGCTACCAGAGAAAGGAGGTGGTCCGAACTTGCATGAACGTTTCAGGACTCTGGAGGTGGCCAAGCGCTGAGCGGCGCTGACCGCTGAAGCGTCGCTCGTTCCATCAGGAACCGGTGGCGACTCCAAACTTGGACCACCCGGCCCCGACTACCGCGGACTTCGTCCTCCCGCGGCACCACAGGAGAAACGTCCGGGCTGTTGCCTATGAGAGACCCCA
>JBAVPF010000092.1:0-2762 GCA_049692815.1 Acidimicrobiia bacterium | reverse complement strand
AAGGTCGTCCAGGGGGTCTCCGACCGTGTGGTCGTCCTTGACCACGGGACCCAGATCGCCGCCGGCACCTACGACGAGGTGTCGACCAACGAGGACGTCATCGAGGCATACCTGGGCCGGCCGGCTGAAAGTGCGGCGCAGAGTGAGTAGCCGGGACAGCAAGACCCCCGTGCTGGAGTTCCGCGGTGTGGACACCCACTACGGGGCGGCCCACATACTCAAGAACGTCGACCTGAAGATCTACGAAGGTGAGATGGTTTGCCTCCTCGGGGGCAACGCCTCCGGCAAGACGACGACCCTCAAGACGATCCTGGGCATCGTCGTGCCCAGCCGGGGCCAGATCCACCTGGACGGGCAGAACGTCAACGGCTGGACGACTGCGGAGAGGGTTCGCGCCGGAGTCTCGATGGTCCCGGAGAACCGCCGGCTATTCAAGCGGATGAGCGTGAGGGAGAACCTCGAGATCGGCGCCTATCTGCGTGAGGACAAGGAGAACCTCGAAGCCGACCTGGAGCACATATTCGAACTGT
Organism: Acidimicrobiia bacterium; assembly: GCA_049692815.1. Taxonomy (GTDB): domain Bacteria; phylum Actinomycetota; class Acidimicrobiia; order Spongiisociales; family ZC4RG35; genus JANQRA01. Next base: position 2,232 of record JBAVPF010000092.1, on the reverse strand, counting down.
TCCCCCGAGTGAAGGAGAGGCTCAGCCAGAAGGCCGGGACACTCTCCGGTGGCGAGCAGCAGATGGTCGCCATGGGAAGAGCGCTGATGGCCAAGCCCAAGGTCCTGCTGATGGATGAGCCCTCGATGGGGCTGGCACCGGTGCTGGTGGCCCAGAACTTCGAGATCATCGATCAGATCAACAAGGCGGGCACAACTGTGTTCATGGTCGAGCAGAACGCCAACATGGCCCTGTCGATAGCCGACCGGGGTTATGTGCTTCAGACGGGCGAGATCGTGCTCGACGACACCTCACAAGGCCTACTCAGCAACCCGCAGATGCGGCAGGCCTATCTGGGCGAGGGGTGATTCCCTGACGCAATCCCACCTTGCCGTCCCTTTCCCGCGGTAGTTGGCACCGTATACGGGGGTGACTACCGGAGGTTTGGAAGAAGGGGTGGGCCTCTCAGGGAGTGTCGGTGGGGTCGTCCGGCTTCACGGCCGGCATCTCCCGTGTGTCGAAGAGTCTCGACTGGTCCGGGTTGCGGCGGCCGATACGCACCAGACGCTCCGGTGGCTCGGTGACCTCGATCATGGCCTCACTCGCCTCCTGCCAGGACTGGCCGAGCACACGAGTTCGCCACAGATGGCCGACGAGGATACGGGCGGCCGCTGTCACCGGGACCGCGATCAGGACCCCGAGCAGCCCGGCCAGTGAACCACCGATCACCAGGGCCAGGACGATCACGAGCGGCGACAGATTGACCCTGGTCCGCTGAATCATCGGCGTGATCAGGTGATTGTCGATCTGTTGCACCGCGATCATGATGACGACCGCCCAAACCGCCTGCCAGAAGTTCCCGCCGAGCAGGGCCACCAGCGCCGCCAGGGCACCACCCACGAAGGGCCCGAGGAAGGGGATCATGTTGAGGAACCCGGCCACGATCCCGATGAGCAGCCAGAAGGGCAGGTCGATGGCCCACATCCCAATGCTGGAAAGAATGCCCACGATGAGGGCCACGAGGAGCTGTCCCCGCACGAACGAGCCCAGGGCAGTGCTCACCTCTCCAGTGACATAGGCGACCTCTTCACGGCCCTTCGGGGGGGTCAACAGCAGCGATCGCTTCTTGAACCGCTCGAGGTCGATGAGGAGATAGAGGGCCAGTACGGGCGCCAGGCCGATTACGGCGATAGTCTCCGCCACACCGCGGATTACGGCACTGGCGCCGGTGCCAAAGCCGAACAGGACGTTCTGGATGGTGTCCTGGTTGGCCGGGTCTCTCAGCCACTCCTCGATCGTCTGGAGTGAAAGTGCCTGGTCGAGGTTGATGTCAAGGCGGGCCGCGGCGTCATCGAGCCATTGCGTCACCGAGGAATAGAGATCCGGCAGTTGGGTGACGAGCTCCTCTCCCTGGGCGCGCAGGGTAGGCCACACGAGCGAGCTCACCAGGACGATGACGGCGATCATGATGAGGAAGGAGAGGATGGTCCCGACCACCCGGTGCATCCCCCGCCGCACGAAGAGCTGAACCACAGGCTCCAGCAAGAAGACGATTCCGGCGGCGAACGCCAGGGGCAGCCAGATGAACCTTATGGCGCCTGCGACGTAGAGAAAGACCCATGCCAGGGCCACCGCCCCGACGGTGGTCCACACGATCAGTGCCAGACGCTGAAGCCGGTCGGTGGTCATGTCCCCGGGACTCTACCGAGCGGCCAGGCGTGGGCCCGGCAGCCGTCAGCCGTCCGAGACGGCCAGTGATCCATCGCCGACCACAGTCAGGACCCAACCCTCACCGAGCCCCGGCGAGACGGCGCCGAAGTCCGTCAGGGTCCAGGACGCCGGGACGGAGGCCACACCGACGACTCTCACTGCCACATCGGCGGGGACTCGCACCCGGAAGTCACCGAGAATGACGACCGGCGTCTCTCCGGCCGGGCTGCCCAATGTCACGGCGCCCGCCCCATCGAGCGAGAGACCGCTCAACTGGAGCGAAGCCAGGTCGGCGTCGATCGCGCCGTCGAGTTGGAGGTCCCAGACGGGTGTGTCCGCCAACTGGATCTCCCAGCCGGCGTAGCCGTAGATCCCTGCGTCGTCGGGAGCCTCCAACGTGATGGCCAGCGATCCGCCGGAGCCCTCCTCGTTGGCGGCCGGGATTCCGATCACCCCACCGTGTTTGATCGGCTCCACGCGATACAGGGACGTCTCGTCTCCTCCACTCATCGTGATCTGGCCGTCGACGCCGGCGATCATGGA
>JBAVPF010000091.1:0-1834 GCA_049692815.1 Acidimicrobiia bacterium | reverse complement strand
GACTCTGCCCAGCCACGCATGTCTGGCGCCCCGTGCGCCGACGGGGAGGCGCAGCGGATCTCCCCGACACCGTGAATTGCCAGGAAGTCCCAGTCTGTGGGCAGACGAGAGACCGCCTCGGCAGTATCCGCAGGTGGCACCCGGAGGGACCATTGCCACGACCCGACCGGATCAGCGGGCCAATCGAGCTCGGGGAGGGTGTGGCCACCGAGACGATCCGATTGAGCCTCCACCTCGGCTTCCGTCCCCCGCAGGTAGACCCGCAGCCCGCTCCTCGTCTCGAGGATGGCGAGGGGGCGGACGATGCGACCGGCAACGTCGAGATCTGCCACGTCGACCGTCGCCGCGCCCGACGGTGTCGGCCAGAGCTTGAGGCAGACGGAGACGATCACCCCAAGGGAGCCGAAGGCCCCGACGGCCAGCCGGTGGAGGTCGTAGCCGGTGACGTTCTTCACAACGCGGCCGCCGCTGCGAACGATCCTTCCGTCCCCGGTGACCGACGTCAGCTCGAGGACACGCTCTCTCGTGCCGTAGAGCCGGCCCCTACGCAGACTCGACATGCCGGCCGCGATCACGCCTCCGATGGTCGCCGGGCCGGGCACTTCGGGCATCACAATGCTCTGGTTGCGCTCGGCGAGCATCGCCTCCACCGTCTCCACTCTGGCGCCACCCTCGACGACGATGGTGAGGTCGTCTGGCTCCCACCGCTCGACCGACGAGATCATGTTCATCGACATCACCAGATCTGGAGCGGGCGGGTCGCCGTACCCGGAGTGGGTGCCACCTCCCCAGACCTGAACCCCGAGCGACTGACCCGTCGCATAGCGAAGGATGGCGACGACGTCGTCCACGGTCTTCGGACCCAGCTTGAGAGCCGCATCCGGCGCTCCGGGGACCTCACATTCCAGCCTCGAGATGTGATCGGGGTGGGACGTCAAACCCAGGCGCCCTCTGGCAGCTCGCGCCTGACACCGCCGAAGTCGAAGCACCGTGAGCCCTGAGGCAGGACCTTCGCCGGATTGAAGACCCGGGCCGGGTCGAAGACCTCCTTGAGCCGTGCCTGGGCGTCCAGATCCAGCTCGGTGAAATTGGCACGCATCATGTCCCGCTTCTCCAGGCCTATGCCGTGCTCGCCGGACAGGGCTCCACCCGCCTTCAGGCACAGAGCGACGATCTCCTCGCCGGCTTCGTGCGCCCGGCGGTAGGCGTCAGGGTCTGATGCATCGAACGAGATCAAGGGATGCAGGTTCCCGTCCCCGGCGTGGAACACGTTGAGCATGGTCAGTTGGTACCTATCGGCGATGTCGTAGATCGCGGTCATCGTCTCCACGAGACGCGTCCGGGGCACCACTGCGTCGTGGAGGTAGTAGTCGGGTGCGAGTTGGGCGATGGCACCGAAGGCCGACTTCCTTCCCAGCCAGAGAAGGGCCCGATGCTCCTCGGACTCGGCGATCTCCACGCGGTTGGCGTGATTGTCCCGAGCGAGGCTCGCGATCAGCTGCGCCTCCGACTCCACCCCTTCGGTCTCACCGACGACCTCGGCGAGGAGGACCGCGGCGGCGTCGGTGGGAAGACCGGCGTGCAGCCAGTTTTCGACAGTCTCCACCATCCCCTGGTCCATGAGCTCCAGCGCGGCGGGCACGAGACCGGCGGCGATGACGTCGGACACGGTGCGCGCCGCGTCCTCGACCGTCGGAAAGCCCATGAGAAGGGTTCGAACGTCCGGGTCGTCCGGGAGCAGCCGGACCAGCACTCTGGTCACGACACCGAGCGTGCCCTCGGACCCGACGATGGCTCCTTTGAGGTCGAGACCGGGAGGGTCGGGCTCGAGACC
>JBAVPF010000090.1:0-12710 GCA_049692815.1 Acidimicrobiia bacterium | reverse complement strand
GTGGAGGCGGAGGTGGTGCCGCGGATCCCGATGACGACCCGCTCGATCCGGATGGCGCGGCGGGAGCGGGGCTCGAGGAACGTGACGTCGAGCCCTGGCCTTTCTCGACGTATCTGGTCTTGACGATGACCTCCTGGGGCGGCGCGGTCACGGGGGTGAAGCGGAGGACGACCAGCCCGCCGTCGGGTGGGGCCGGGACGGCAGGCTGAGTGGTCGTGGTCGATTCGCTCGGGGTCTCGGGAGGGGTCGTGCTCGGCGCGGTCTCCGCCGAGGCAACCCGCATCAGGACCGTCGTCGTTCCCCAGGCGAGCGCGGCCGTTGTCCAGACGCCGATCCTGGCCAGACGTTTCGGGGGCATCCGGCTCATCACTCGCCGTCCTCTGCGACACTCAGCGTCACGTCGTAGTAGGCGAGGACCTTGACGATCTCGTCGGGTAGCTCGTCGGCAGAGCCCGGTGCCACCCCGGTTGCGGCGTTGTATGCGTAGAGGACCCGGCTGACCCTTGGGTCGAGATCCCCGATCGGTGGTGGGTCGACTGCGACCTCGGTCACCACCGGTTCGGGCTGCGTCGTCGTGGTGGACGGGGCCGCCGCTTCCGGCTCGCTTCCCCCTCCGATGAGGAGGAGCGGCACGAGCCCGAGGGCTGCGACCAGGAGCCCGGCGATCATCGAAGCCGAATTCGCCGCCTTCACTCGTCGTCCTCTCCGATTGCCTCGCGTGCCTTGCCGATGGCCTCGTATGCCTGCTTGGTTGCCTCCTGATAGTTGCCGTCGGCGGCCAGGCGCTCTGCGTCTGTCAACTTCCTCCGGGCCTCGGAGATCTTCTCCAGCGATCCGCCCACCGATTCGGCGTGCTCGATCTCGGCGACCGCCTGGTCGTGGACCTCCATGTACTTGGCTTCGCTGCTCGAGGCCGATGGAGGTGATCGGTGTTCGCCATCCCCGTTCTCATGGTCGCCCTGGGGCACGGTCGTCTCAGCGGTCGTCGGCGCCGTGGTTGCGGGTGCGGCCGGGGCCTTCGGAGGCGGGGGAGAGGCCGCCTCGACGACCACGGTGCGGGTCTCCACGATGGGGGGTGGAGCCTCCTTGCCGGGCAACGGTGTCCCCTGCGACTCACAGATCTCTCGAAGGGCGTCCAACGCCGCCTGCTCCAGCTCGCTGATGGTGCCTTCCTTCTCTGCAGTGGTCAGTTGTTGGCCGCCCTCTCCGCATGCGTATGCGAGGTCATCCGATGTGGCCTCGACGTCGGAGTAGACGATCTGGGCGATTGTGGGCGGAGTAACCGTGGCGGCGGCGACAGGTGTCTCCGTTTCGCTCTGGATCTCCGGGGAATGCTGGGTGACCAGCACTGCTCCTACGGCGCTCATGGGCACCAGAGCCATTCCGAGCACTACGGACAATGCGAGCCGTGGCTTGTTCCTGCCGGGTCTGGAGTCGGTCCTGCGGTCCACGTCAAGCCTCGATGTGGATGCACTCGCCGGGGCACTCCTCGGCAGCTTCGAAGGCGAGGTCGAGGAGATCGTCCGGGACCCGGGCCTTGCCGGAGGCTCCGTCGGGTGCGCCGTTTCCGTCGAAGACGATGGTCTGCCCGAAGAAGCTGCTGTCCTCTTTGACCGCCCACGTCCCGTCGGGTCGGGCGGCGAACATCATCGGTGCGACCTGTTCGCAGGTACCGGCCCCCATGCACTCGAAGACATCGATCCAAATCTTGGCCACTAACCCTCCTGTCTGAGTCCCGTCCAAGATGCCCGGCCGTCGGATAAGCGTGCGCTAAGTGGCGGTAAAGATCACCGCTTTTCGGGCGTGGTCATGCTGTAGATCAGCCAATCGCCGGGGACGCCCTTCAGCTGACGGCGGCCGAGCTCCGTGAAATCGAGACCGGAGCCGACCGAGAGATCCCGCACCACGGAGGAGACGATCAGCTCGCCCGGAGAGGCGAGACCCATCAGCCTGGCTGCGATGTGCACACCTAAACCGCGGAGGTCACCGTCGACCAGCTCCACCTCGCTGGTGTGCAGGCCACCCCGGATGGCGATGCCGATTCCCTGGAGACGGCGGGCGATCGAGAGCCAGCACCGGGCGGCGCGGGCGGGCCCTTCGAAGACGCCGAGAACGCCGTCTCCGGTGTGCTTCACCTCCCGTCCCCCGTGTCGGGCGAATTCGGTGGCGACGATTCCGTCGTGTGTCTTGAGCAGCGACGTCCAGTCCCGGTCTCCGAGTTCGGCTGCAGTCTCTGTGGACGACACGATGTCTGTGAACAACACGCTGGCGAGGACCTGGTTGGACACCGACCCCCGTCGCTCGCCAGTGACGAACTCCTCGATGGCCACGAGCAGCGGCTCGGAATCACCCAACCAAGGGAAGTGGTCGGCTCCCGGTAGTTCCAAGAGAGTGGCCCCCTCGATCTGGGTTGCCAGGAAACGGCCGCCCTCCACCGGAGTTGCCCCGTCGCCGCTGCGATGGATAACAAGGGTCGGGACATGGATCGCCGGGAGTGCCTCTCTGACGTCAATCGCCGTGTTCATGGCCACCATCGCCCGAGCTGCTGCCGGGCTCATGCTCGCTCGCAATGCCGCAGCCCACCAGCGTCGGAATTCGTCGTCGGAGCCAGGGGCCAAAAGGTCGACGGCGATCGGCTCACCCCAATGCTCTGCAACCTGGTTGGCAAAAGCCTCGTAGAACTCGGGGCTGAGTGCAGCGGCATGATCGGACGAGCTCACCCTCTTCGAGTACGTGTTGACCAGGACGAGGTTCTCCACACGTGCCGGGTATGTGGCTGCGAACAGCATCGCCAGCGGGCCGCCGTCGGAGTGGCCGATCAGCGAGGCATGTTCCGCTCCGGCCTCGTCCATCACCGCCTTCAGGTCGTCTTTCCGCTGCTCGATCCCCGGTAGGGCATCGGGTGAGACGCGATCGGAGAGCCCCGTCCCGCGTTTGTCGAGAAGGATCAGACGGGAGAACGACGACAGCCGGTGGTAGAAGTGGGCCAGCTGCGGAAGCTCCCAGGCCTTCTCCAGATGGGAACCGAAGCCGGGCACCATGACGACGTCGATGGGCCCGTCACCGACGACCTGAAAGGCGATGCTCACCCCGTTGCTGTCGGCGTACCGGGTTTCGGGTGTTGATGGGAATGGCGTTGAGGTCATCGGCTGGTGTTGGATAAGGGGCGGAAGTTACCGCCTGATCTGGCTGGAGACCGATGATGGCCGAGACACTGATGGTTACGTGCCCACGTTGCAGACGGGCTTTTTCGACACCGCTGCAAGTCGACCGGGCGACACTCGAAGCCCTCGTGATCACAAATATCTACGAGTGCCCTCATTGCCGAACGACCCACACCTATGTCAAGAGCGACCACTTTCATCGTCTCGACCTGGCTGAGGAGCCTCCGGAGTGAGGTCCCGTGCCAACAGTCCTGAAGTGCTTTCATCGTCGATATGAGCGCAGGGGAGCAGGCCCGATGGGATGAGAGGTATGCGTCGGGCGATTACCGACCGGGCAGTGATCATTCGTCCGTTGTCGATGAGGTGGCAGGTCTTGCTCGGGAGGGCAGAGCATTGGTGCTCGCGTGTGGGGCGGGGCGCAACGCACTCTTTCTCGCCTCACGGGGGTTCGAGGTCGATGCGATCGACATCTCGAGTGTGGCCATCGACATGGCGCGGGCTGAAGCGATCCGCCGGGATCTTTCGGTGAACTGGCAGGTAGCTGATCTGGACGACCTCGACCCGGGTGAGGGGCGGTGTGACGTGATCACGATGATCCGGTACACCAATAGGGCGATCTGGCCGCGCCTCGTTGCTGCGCTCGCGGTGGACGGTTGGCTGGTCATGGAACAACATCTCCGCACACGTCATGATGTGGCCGGCCCATCCAACGAGTTCCGTCTGGCGCCGGGTGAGCTGCTCGATGCATTCGGTGATCTGCGGGTGATCAGATACACCGAGGAGCACGGCGAGTCACCGACCAGCGGACGGATGGTCGCCACGGCCACGCTGCTGGCCTGCAACGGCGACCCGGGGTGGTGACAGGCCCGGGATTGGCCGCCACGGTCGGAGATACGATCGCAACATGAGCGATTCGGACCCGTACCGCCGGCTTGCTGGGATCTATGACTTCATCGTCGAGCCGATGCAGTCAGGAGTCCGTCGTGTCGCTCTGGAGGTGGCATCGCCCTTGCCTTCCTGGCGGGTGCTCGATGTCGGCTGCGGCACCGGGACCGGGATGGTCCCCTACCTCGACACCGGGTGCAGCGTCAGCGGAGTCGACAGATCGAAGGCAATGCTGGACAGAGCGAAAGCCCGGCTTGGCGATCGGGCCGATCTCCACCTGAGCGACGGGAGCTCACTGCCCTTCTCCGACGAGCACTTCGATCTGGTGACGACCTCTTTGGTCCTCCATGAAGTCGCCGAGAGAGATAGGAGCTCTTTCCTCGAGGAGATGGCTCGCGTGGCGAAGCCCGACGGCAGGGTGCTCGTCACCGATTTTCGTTTTGGATCGATGCGGGGTTGGAAGGGCCCGGTCATGCGCTCGGTGTCCCGACTGATCGAACGGGTGTCGGGCCACTACGCGAGCTTCCTGAGCTTCAAGGCCGGCGGAGGGGTGCCCGGCGTGTTGGAGGCGGCCGATCTCGTGCTCGATCGGGAGAAGATCGTCGCCGGAGGAAATCTGGCGGTCTACGTGATCCACCCGGCGGCGACTGCCGGCTAGAACGGCCTGACGGTGGTCAGGCTTCGGGAAGATCCTCGAGCAGACGCATCTCGTGTTTGGCCAGCATCTCCAGGATCCGCTCGTTGCTCGGCATCTGGTCGAAGGGCATTGGATCCAGGGAGGACTCCATGGGCACACCGATCTCCTTGAAGAACTCCGGTTGGTGAACGACCGGTGCGTAGAGGGCGAGCAACTTGCCCCTCGTGTCACCGACGTTGCGGAAACCGTGTGGGACGTTTCCGGGGACGTGCACGGTCGAGCCGACGGGTGCCGAGATCGCATACTTCTCACCGTCCTCGTCCTGGCCGTAGACCTCGTATTCGCCCTCCAGGATCCAGAACGTCTCCTGCGGGACGTGGGTGTGCAGGAAGGCAGGCCCTCCGCCGGGCACGCTGACGATCTCGGTCAGGAAGTAGTGATTGTCCGATTCGGCGGCGGTGATCTTGAACGTCACCACGTCACCCAACACGAACATTGCCTCACCCTCGTTGGGCCCGAGCGAGAAGATCCTTCCTTCGTTACCCACGGTCACCTCCTTGATCCGACAGTACCCGGGCCGATGAGCTCCAGGTCAGCACCGCCGATCGAGGCCGATCGTCGATGTCTAGATTCCATTGCATGACGCATGATCAGGTTCAGGACTGGCTCGATCGCTACATCGCCGCATGGAGGACGTCGGATCCAGATGCCATCAGTGGCTTGTTCTCCGATGACGCCGTATACAGCTACCGCCCATGGGACAGCGAGGAGCACTCGGTGACGGGTGCGGCCGCGATATCAGCGAGTTGGCTCGAGAATCCCGATGATCCATCCACCTGGGAGGCGGAGTATTCCGCCTATGCCGTAGATGGAGTCAAGGCGGTCGCGCTCGGGCACACCAGGTACTTCGCCAGCGACGACCATCCGGAGAGGCTGTATCACAACGCGTTCGTGCTTCGTTTTGACGAAGACGGTCGGTGCAGTCGATTCAACGAGTTCTACCTGTTGAAGAAGGACTGACCCCGGACTCGTGGCCTCGTTGGGTTGTTGAGGCGCTTGAGGATCACCGAGGTGGCAAACCGGAGGGAGATTCGCACCCACAGCTCTTTCGAATGACCAGTTCGACATCGAGAGTCGTCGTTGACGGTGTCTGGCTCTCGGCGTCCTGGGCCTCACCGATCGCCTCGACGGCGAGCCGTCCGGCCTCTTCTAGCGGTAGCGTCACCGTGGTGAGTGCGGGGTCGACGATCGCCGACACCTCGGAATTGTCGTTGCTCGTGACGGCGAGGTCGTCGGGTATCCGGAGCCCGACGCTGCGTGCTGCTTGGTAGACGCCCACGGCCAACAAATCCGAGGTGGCGGTTATGGCGGTCGGTCGATCTGGTCTGTCCAGCAGCTTGGCGGCGCCATTCTCTCCCGCCTCGATCCGAAAGTTCTCCACTTCGACGACGAGCGCGGGCTCGGGCTCGATCCCGGCCTCGGCAAGGGCCCTGCCATGTCCCGCCATCTTTGGTCTGACGTTGTCCAGATGCTGTGGCGGCGTGATGAAGCCGATGCGGCGGTGCCCGTGGTCGATGAGGTGACGCGTTGCCAGATACTGCGATTTCTCCAGGTCGAACTCAATGGAGATGCCGCTTGCTCCTGGAGCGTCGATGAACACCGTCGGTGTCTGGTCCAGTCCGGGGAGGATGGCGTCGGCGTCGTGGAGAACGGCTGCGGCGATGATTATGCCGTCGACTCCACGGGCGACGAGACGGTCGATGAGCGCTTGAGCCTTATTCGCGTCGTCATGTGCGTTGGTGACGAAGGTGAGGGCGGGAAGCCGCGCGGCGGCCGACTCGATGGCACCCAGCAGGGGAGCGTAGAACTGGATGAACTCGGGGATGATCACGCCGATTGTGTTCGAGCGAATCCCAGGCGACTCATCGAGCTGTGCGCTCCTGTCGTAGGCGAGAACTCTCGCCCGCCTCCCACGGCCCAACGAGACCAGGTTGAGAACCTCGAGCTGCTGATAGGCGGCGCGGACGGTGTGAAGATTCACCCCCAGCTCCTCGGCCAACTCCTGCGCCGGCGGCAACTGGTCGCCCTCGGCGAGGTTCCCATTGACTATCAGCCAGCGAAGCTGCTCCTTGATTTGTGCCGCGATAGGGAGTGAGGCCTTGGCGTCGACCTGAATACGGAATGCTCTTGACATCTCACCTTTCTAGTATTATATAATTCTAGTGTACTAGGGTTGTCGGTCAAGACTAGGACCAACCAACCGAGGATGCAAGGGCCTGGCCACGGGCCAGGGAAAGGAGGCGGAGATGACCGTCCTCGAACGAAGAGCAGCAAGAGCCCGGCGAGCTGGTGTCGATCTTGTGCCCTACCTGGTCGTGGGGGCTGTCGCCCTCGTGGTCGGCATGCTGGCGGCCTATGGCCTGCAGCAGGTGGGTGGCGCTCCAGAGCCGACGCAGGCAGGTGCCGACCGCGGTGCGGCCGCAACGGTCAATCTGGCCGGCCTGTGGGAATCGGGTCTGGCACAGCAGGCAGCGATCCATGAGCAGCACTTGTTGCAGGGCCGCATCGAGGCGGGGCTGGCCCAACAGCAGGCGATCGGAGGAGCCGATGGGTTCGGCGAGGCCTGGACGATGCGTGGGGAGGAAATGGCCCGTCATGTTGACGACCTCTTCCATTCTGGCCTAGCACAGTCAGGCCAAACCGTCTCGGCCTGGTTCTACCGAGGTGCGGAGATGTCGAACCACCTCGAAGGCCTGATCGAGTCGGGACAGGCTCAGCAGGCTGCCATCAGCGGCAACTGAGAAGGCTCTCGTCACATAGGAGCGGTTCTCCCAGTCCACGGTGGTCAAGGAGAGCCGCTCTCTCATGCCGGGACGCGGCCATGTTCCTCGCGTCGGACGACTACCGGTCGATGCCGCCGCCGTCCCGGTGAGCTCCGCCCTTCCCATCCATGCCCAGCTGTCTAGCCTGACCGGTCATTCGCGACGCCGAGGGCTGGGCCGCATTGACATTGAACTCCCGAATCAAGGGCGCTGTCGCAGGCGTGTTGGGCCGTGGCGGCAACGGCAAGCTAGGTGCGTTCATCGGGGTGTTCACTCCCTCGATCCTGACGATTCTCGGGGTGATCCTGTATCTGCGGACAGGCTGGGTAGTCGGCTCGGTGGGTCTCCTCCCTGCCCTGGGCATCGTCGTGATCGCAAACATGGTCACTTTGGTCTCGGCGTTGTCGGTTTCTGCCGTGGTCACCAACATGAGGGTTGGGAAGGGCGGCGCCTACTTCATCATCTCCCGAAGCCTTGGCATCGAGGTCGGAGCGGCGGTGGGCATACCTCTCTTCCTGGCGATGGCCTTCTCCGTCACCCTCTATGCCTTCGGCCTGGCAGAGAGTGTCAGGGTGGTTTGGGCGGACGCTCCACTGCGTCCCATCGCCGCCCTGACCGTTCTTCTGGTGGCGCTTCTGGCGGCACGTGGCGCCGGCGTGGCCCTCAAGCTGCAGGTGCCGATCATGGTTGGGATCCTCGCCTCGCTCATAGCGCTCGCCATCGGAAGTCTCGGCGAGGCCAACACCGCGGTGTCGTTGACCGGGGGAGTGGAGAATGCCCCGGATTTCTGGGCCGTCTTCGCCGTGTTCTTCCCGGCGGTGACCGGGATCATGGCCGGGATCAGCCTGTCCGGCGACCTGGAGAAGCCTGATCGGGCGATACCTCTCGGGACGATCTCGGCTGTGCTCGTCGGGTTCGTCGTCTACCTGTCAGCGCCCATCCTGCTGGCTGCAGCCGCAACGCCCGACGAGCTGATCTCGAATAACCTCATCTGGTTCGACATCGCCGGGCCGCTCTCGTTTCTGATCTTGTGGGGACTGTGGGGTGCGATCTTCGCCTCCGCCGTCGGGAGCATCCTCGCCGCGCCGCGAACCCTGGAAGCCATGGTCGACGACCGGATCCTGCCTTCCGGGCTCAACGCTTCGACACGTTTGATCAAGGGCCCGGGAGTCCCGCTGCTGGTCACCACGGCTATGGCTCTCGTCGCGGTGGCGCTGGGAGACCTCGATGCGATAGCCCCGATCCTCACCATGTTCTTCCTCACAACCTACGGCACCGTGAACCTGGTGGCCGGTTTGGAGAGCCTGGGCGGCGACCCGTCCTACAGACCCACGTTCAAGGTGCCCTGGTGGGTTTCCATCGCCGGGGCGCTTGCCTGCTTCTACGTGATGTTCCTCATCAACGCGGCGGCTCTCGTCATAGCGCTCGTCTTCGAGGTGGGGCTCTACGTGTTCATGCGGAGAAGAGCCATGTCGGCGCCCTGGGGCGACCTGCGACGCGGCGCCCTCATGTCCCTGGTCAGGTCGACGGTGATCCAACTCGGGCGGCTTCCCTCCGATCCCAGGAACTGGCGGCCGAACATCCTCTTGTTCGCCGGTGACGTCGACAGACGGCCTGGCCTGGTGCAATACGCCTCGTGGCTCGTCCAGGACCGGGGCATCCTCACCGTCGCCAAGCTGCTCACCGGTGACATCGGCGATCTGGCGCCCACCAAGACGCGGATGGAGCCGGAGTTGGCCGAGGAGCTGCGACGACTCGGTGTGGTCGGTTTCCCCGAAGTCGACATTGTCCACGACTTCGAGGATGGAGTCATCTCCGTCGCCCAGGCGAACGGGATCGCCGGGATCGAGTCGAACACGATCATGTTCGGCTGGAGCGACAAGACCGATCGTCAGGAGAACGTGCTCCGTGTCATCGAGCGGTTGGCAGCGTTGGGCAAGTCGGTGGTCGTCGGCCGGGTAGTGCCTCCTCGCAACAGCCGGGAACGGGGCCCCATCCACGTCTGGTGGGGCGGGCTGGAACAGAACGGAGACCTCCTCGTCCTGCTCGCTCATCTCCTCGCCCAGAACCCGGCCTGGCGCAACAGCGAGATAGTCATCAACAGCATCGCCACCAATGAGATGACATTCGAGCGCAACAAGAAGCTCCTCGAGGACCTGACGCGATTGGCGCGAATCGAAGCCATCACCAACGTGTTCCTCAAACCCGAGGAAAGCAGTGTCCGTGAGGTGATATGGGAGGGCAGCAAGGACGCTGATGTCGTCCTTCTCGGGCTCCGGGGCAACGGGCCCGGGGAAGAGGTCGCCTACGCCCGCCGCATGAACGAGATGATGAGAGGTCTTCCCACCGCTCTCTTCGTCCGAAACGCCGGTGTGTTCCGCGGCCAGCTACTGGGGAACAACATCGAGGAGGGTCAGACGGCGCCCTGATCCGCCACGGCCGGCTGGACGATGTGGTGGCCGAGCCATATACTTAACTAATAGGTTAAGTGATGTGATCGACGAGACGAATGACCTGAGCCTGGCGTTCGACGCCCTGGCAAACGTGCACAGACGCGAGATCATCCGTGCCCTCGCCCTGCAACCCCGGTCGATCAGCCAGTTGGCGGAAATGCGGAGCCTGTCGCTGCCGGCGATTCACAAACACGTGCGAGTGCTCGAAGAGGCCGCCATGGTCCGGAGGAGGAAGGTCGGTCGTACCAACTTCCTGGCCCTGGAGAGGAAGCCGCTGAGACGACTCGAAGTCTGGACAGAGCAATTCCACCCGTGGTGGGGAAGCGAAGGGGAGTCATTGGAGAACTACGTCGAATACCTGAGCAAAGGCCAAACCAGCGAGGAGGCATCGTGAAGAAGTTCGTGTTTCTGGCACACGGGGAGATGAACCGAACGCCCGAATTCAGTGAGGCCCACCTGAAGTGGTGGTCGTCGATAGAGGACCACGTCGTCGACAGTGGGAACCCGCTGTTCAACGGTCGCAATGTGAGCAAGGACGGGAACGTGACCGAAGTCACACCCGACATGGGCCCATCCCTCGGCTATTCGATCGTGCAGGCCGAGTCGATGGATGAGGCGGTGGGGCTCCTCACCGACTGTCCCATGGACATGTGGGTCTACGAGGCGATGCCGATGTGACAAGGCGTCCGTGCTGATCGGCCGGAGCCCAGCAGTGCCATGTACATCGTCTACCCCAAACTGATCGACGGCTCGAGATCCGGCCGGGAATTCTGATCGGCCTCACTTCCAATCCGAGTCAGCGACGGTCCCGTTCTCCTTCGAACGGCGACTCCTGAGCAATGACCCCGAGGGAAGCCCGATCCTCCTCATTGACCCTCATCGCCTCGTCGATCACCTCTCCAAGTTGTGGGATGGGAATCACGACGGCGCCGGAGGCGTCGGCAAAGACGAAGTCCCCGGGGTGTATCCCTACCTGGGAAACCACAACAGGGACGTTGGCTTGGTAGGGGGTCACCGCGTCGCCACCCCAGCGTGTTGCCTCGCCCTGGCAATAGGTGGCGAAGTCATAGCGGGCCAGCTCGTCGAAGTCTCTGAGACGTCCGTCGGTCAATACCCCTGCCATTCTCATCTTCTGAACCCGGGCCAGCTTGGTGCCGCCGGCCAGTGACGTGCCGCGGTAGCCGTTGCTGGCCAGCACCAGGACCTTGCCTTCGGCATCGCCATCGACGGCCTCGTAGAACACCTCAGAGAAGTTGTAGACGTCGGGGTCGAGGGCTGCGCTGCACGTGGGGAAATAGGAGATCGTTACCGCCGGACCCAGCAGTCTGCGTCCCGGAGTCGGGGAGACCAGATCGAGGATGTGACATCGATGGCGGTGAAGACGGCCCATCGCGTCGACGAGGTCGGCCGTGGTGATCTCCTCAGGGATCTCAACATGTGGTGCGCTCACGAGGTCAACGTAGCGGGTTGCACCCTCGCGGATCGACACGGGCCACACAGGTCGATGACCTCGGTCGAGATGTGCTGCGGCACGAGGAAATCACTCGCTCAGTACTTCTCGAGAATGGTGGGACAGAGATCGAGGCGCTCGGTGACGGGTTCATGGCTTTGTTCAACAGCGTCACCCAGGCGGGCCGGTGTGCCATCACCCTTCAACAGAGGTTCGACGCCTGGAACTCGGATTCGACAGCCGACACGCCGACTGTCGGAGTCAGGATCGGCGTGAATGCCGGCGAGCCCATCGAGGAAGACGGAGATCTCTTCGGGGCGTCGGTGATATTGGCCGCCCGGATCGCAGCCCAAGCTGCGCAGGGGGAGATCCTGGTCTCCAACACCGTTCGGGACCTGACCCTGGGCAAGAGCTTCACCTCCAGCAGTCCGATGGAGGTGCAGGCCAAGGGTTTCAAGGAGCCCGTTCACGTCTGGCCCGTCGACTGGCGGCCCTGATCCAGCACGGACTCGTACCCGGGGGTACTGGAGACGACCCGGGCGCAGAGGACCTACGACCCTGTCGATTCACCCGGGAGGCCGGGATCATTCGGTGAGGAGGTGACCCCGATTGACCGAGCGATTCAAGACCATCATCGAGCCTTTCCGCATTCACAGCGTGGAGGACATCGCACTCATCGATGAGGCCGAGCGCGACGACGCTCTGCTGCGTGTCCACTACAACCTATTCGGGCTTCACGCCGATGAGGTGACGATTGACCTGCTCACCGATTCGGGGACGGGTTCGATGTCGTCCAGCCAGTGGGCGGGGATGATGCTCGGGGACGAGTCGTATGCCGGGTCCCGGTCGTTCTACAGGTTCAAGGGTGCGGTGGAGAATCTCACCGGGATGCCAGAGGTGATCCCGACCCACCAGGGTCGGGCCGCCGAGAAGATCCTGTTCACAGAGACGGTTGTGGCCGGGAGCGTGGTGCCCAACAACACCCATTTCGACACCACCCGGGCCAACGTCGAGTACCAGGGTGGGGAGGCCCTCGACCTCGTGATCGCCGAAGGTCTCGATCCGGAGAGCCGCCATCCGTTCAAAGGCAACATCGACGTCGAGCGTCTCGGCCAGGTCCTCGACGACCCATCTTTGGAAGTCCCCCTGGTCATGGTCACGATCACCAACAACTCGGGCGGGGGCCAGCCCGTCTCGATGGCGAATCTTCGTGAGGTTTCCTTGATGTGCAGGGAGCGAGGAGTGCCCTTCTTCCTCGACGCATGCCGATTCGCCGAGAACGCCTGGTTCGTGAAGACG
>JBAVPF010000089.1:0-2232 GCA_049692815.1 Acidimicrobiia bacterium | reverse complement strand
TCCTGGTGGTCTACTCGCCGGCGATGGCCGGCCTCTATCTGGTGTGGCGACACTACGGAGTCGAGGGTCTCCGCAGCTACTCGAGGCGACTCACCCTGTGGCGCATGCCCGGGTTGTGGTGGCTGTTCCTGATCCTCGGGATCCCGGCTGCCAAATACGTGGGTGCGGCCATCAACGGCACCATCGGCGAGTTCCCGTTCAACCCCTGGTATGACGTGCTGCCGGCTCTGCTCCTCGCCGCGGTGATCGGCCCGGTCGAAGAGCTCGGCTGGCGTGGGGTGGCACTGCCCCTCCTGCAACGTCGATTCGCACCCCTTTGGGCGGCTCTGATCCTGGGCGGGTTCTGGGGTCTGTGGCATCTCCCGGCGTTCCTGCTCAGCGGGACACCGCAGAGTGCCTGGTCGTTCGGGCCGTTCATCATCGGTGTACTGGCGCTCTCCGTCCTCATCACACCGATGTTCAACGCCGCCGGGGGCAGCATCCTGATAGCGATGCTCTTTCACTACCAGATGAACGGCCCCGCGTGGCCGGATGCCCAACCCTGGGAGAACTACATCTTCGCTGCGATTGCCCTGGTCGTCGTTCTGGCCAACCGCAGGAAGATGCTCGGCCACGAGGATGCGGCGACATCGGTGCTGTCGTCGGGAGCGGAAGTGGAGACCCGCACCTTGGTGGCTCCATAGGCTCGATGTGGGCCTGCTCGGCCTCTTCGATGAGACGGAGGCCGGGCTTGCCATGCGGAGGATCTCCCAGCCGATGGAGTGGATGGTGCGGACGTTGAGCTTCTCGCCTTCGGGCAGCCGTTCCACCATCTCCTTCGCGGCCCGCCGGTTTTAGGCGAGTGCGGTGACGAGGGCTGCCTCGATGTCCAAGCCTTCGATGAGATGTCGTGAGGACCCGGGTCGACCCCGACCCGCCGGTGCGATCACCCGTGCCGGCCCGACCAGGTGAGAGACGGCGTCGAGCTGGTCGGGTGCGGGATCGGCACCGGGCGGGGTGGACTTGGGGACGGGCGTGAGCCTGCCGAGTTCTATGGATTCGTGATGAACGACGAGCCCGTCAATGTCGAGAGGCTGACGTGGCCCCCCGTCGATCCAAATCGGTGTTCCGTCCGCGGTCAGGACGTCTGCCGGCCCCCCGACGGTGACGTCGAGCCGGGCCGCCGCCTTGTGAGCCCACCACCAGATGAGCTCCCCCGACCTGGTGTCATACGAGTTGTGCCAGATCAGCTTGGTCAGCCGCTCCCGGAGGAAGGTGAACTCGCCCCCGAGCTCGTAGGGAGGGGCGTCGGTCGTTTCGGGTACGTTGAGCTCGTCGGGGTCGACATCGAGGATGAAGACAGTGGGGATGCGGTTGACGTAGCGACGGGTGAGGTCGTGGACGGTCTCGGCGATACGGGCGGGGTCACCCATCAGTGCCCGATCAATCAAGTGACTACCGGCTTGAACCCAGAACTCAGGCACCGATTGATTCGAATCGACCACGACTGAACGACCTAGATGCGATGGTCCGGGAGGCGTCACGAGGTTCAGGCTAGGAACTAGATCCGACAGATTCGCAGATGCCTCGACGGCGACCCGCTCGTATTGGGAAATCTCGCTCCGGCGAGATTGCCGAGCACCACGAACTCGAGGCGCAACCGGGCTACATGTTCCGGCGGTACTGACCACCCACGTCATAAAGCGCCTGGCTCATCTGACCTAACGACGCCACCTTGGCGGTCTCCATGAGCTGTTCGAAGATGTTGTCCCCCTGCACGGCAGCCTGCTGCAACGCCGCCAGCGCCTCGCCGGCCAACGCCTCGCTCCGGGCCTGGAACGCCCTGAGGTTCGAGATCTGACGGTTCTTGTCGTCGTCGGTGGAACGGATCAGCTCGTTGGGGATCTCGAAAGGTGAGCCCTCCTTGGAGAGGAACGTGTTCACGCCGACGATCGGGTACTCGCCCGACTCCTTCTGCTGCTCGTAGTAGAGCGACTCCTCCTGGATCGTGGTCCGCTGGTACTGGCGCTCCATCGCACCGAGCACTCCCCCACGACTGCTGATCCGCTCGAACTCGGCCAGCACCGCCTCCTCGACCAGGTCGGTCAGCTCCTCGATGATGAAACTGCCCTGGAGCGGGTTCTCGTTCTTGTTGAGACCGAGCTCCTTGTTGATGATCAGCTGGATGGCCAGCGCCCGACGCACCGACTCCTCGGTCGGGGTGGTGATCGCCTCGTCGTAGGCGTTGGTGTG
>JBAVPF010000088.1:0-1933 GCA_049692815.1 Acidimicrobiia bacterium | reverse complement strand
TGTTCGGAAATTTTGGTCAGGCCAACTACGGGGCGGCCAAGGCGGGCATGGTGGGCTTGATGAACGTGCTGGCCATCGAAGGCGCAAAGTACGACATCAAGGCCAACGCAATAGCCCCCGTGGCCAGGACCCGGATGACCGAGGATCTGCTGGGGCCGATGGCCGAGTTGGTTGCCCCCGAGCAGGTCACACCGATGGTCGTCTACCTGTGCTCTGAGGCGAACCAGTACACCCATGAGATCTTCACCGTCGGCGGAGGGCGCTACGGGCGCGTCTTCGTCGGCACCAACAAGGGTTGGTTCGCCGGTGCGGGATCTGTCCCCAGTGTCGAGGAGGTGGCCGACCACCTCGACGAGATCCGAGACATCGACGAGCCCATCGTCCCTGGCAGCAGCAACGAGGAGATCATGATCATCGGCCAGCTCCTCACCGGCTGATGCCGATCGACATCGACCGGGTGGTGGGAGCCGAGCTCCCGTCCGTCGGGTTCTCCTGGTCGGAGGACGAAGTCATCAGGTACGGCCTCGCCGTGGGAGCCGGCAACCCTCCCACAGACCCCTCAGAGCTGAAATACGTCTACGAGTCGGAGCTGGTCGCGGTCCCGTCGTTCGGGACCATCCCGCCATTCGCAATGATGATGGGATTCGGTGGCGTCGACGGGCTCGACGTGAGCCTCACCCAGATCCTCCACGGTGACCACAAGCTGACCGTTCACCGCCCTGTCCCCACGTCGGGCACTGTCACTCAGACCGGCAGGGTCGTCGACGTCTACGACAAGCGAAAGGGGGCGCTTCTCGTCGTCGAGGTCGTTTCGACCCTCGATGGCTCCAACGAGCCTCTGTTCACCAACCGCTCCGGCATATTCGTCCGCGGCGAGGGCGGTTTCGGAGGTGAGGGCGGGCCTCCGCCGGGGAACCTGCCGCCCGAGCGCCCCCCGGACCTCGTGGTCGAGTCGCCGACCCTTCCACAGCAGGCCTTGCTCTATCGGATGTCGTCCGGTGACAGAAACCCGCTTCACGCCGACCCGGCGTTCGCCGCCCTGGCCGGCTTCGATCGGCCGATTCTCCACGGTCTGTGCACCTTCGGGATCGTGACGAAGGCGGTGGTGGAGACGGCCCTGGATGGAGATCCGGCACGTCTCGGCTCCATCGAGACCAGGTTCACCGGTCATGTGTTCCCTGGTGAGACGCTCGTCACGCGGATCTGGGGGGACGAAGGTCGGGTGGTGCTCACGACGGAGACCGCCGAGAGGGGAACGAAAGTCCTGTCCAACTGTGCCGTCGAGGCCCTGGCCTGAGACCGGGGTCGCTCAGGCTCGGATCTCGACCCTGGTGCCGATCGGCACCAGGTCACTGAGACGAGTGATGACGTCGTTGGGCAGCCGGATGCAGCCGAGGGAGATGTCGGAGCCTATTGAGCTGGGGTTGTTGGTGCCATGGATGCCGATGATCCCGTCTCCGCCGTTGAAACTCGTGATCGAGTCGGATCGTGCCGACAGGCCGAGGGCGCGCGGCCCCCATGGGCCCCCAGGCTTGGCCAGTGCCACGTTGTCTGTGACGAAGAACAGGCCCGTCGGCGTCTGGTTGTAGCGGCTCCCGATCCCGATGTCGGTCTCCAGCACGGGCAAACCGTCCACGACGTAGGTGAGCCGTCGCTCCGTCAGGTCGACGATGATCTCACCGTCAGCGGCGTAGAGCCAGACGTCGTCGGCCCGAACCCACCCCGTGCTCCCGTTGGGGCGCATGGGGAGCATCACCTGGGCCCATCCGTCCTCGGGCCCGCTGACCACGCCGAGCACCGTGACCGTGCCCAGGATGGTGAGCGGCTCCACCGTGGTGAACGGCTCGGTGTCGGCCGGGGCGGCATAGATGTCGACCGGGCCACGGGCGTACACCGCCAGGGCAGGCGGGTCCACCGTCGTGGCGTCGAACCC
>JBAVPF010000087.1:0-4879 GCA_049692815.1 Acidimicrobiia bacterium | reverse complement strand
GTGGCCACCCGGTCGCGCAGTGGGAATCCCTCCCAGTCGCCGGGGAGGTTGGGGAAGAGGAGAATGCGACCGGTGTCACCGTCGAAATGACCGGGCACGCCCAGGCCGAGCGTCTCGACATGGTCATTGGCGGCGATGGTGGCCGACCCGACGGCAACGAGGTTGGCAGCCACAGCCTCAGGCCCCTCCGAGGCACCGGTCTGCTCGGAGCCCGTCGACAACAGCAACCAGTCACCTTCTCTCCGCTCGATCACGGCGGTCTTGATGTTGGTGCCCCCCAGGTCGAGCCCCACGTGCCGGCTCACGGGGTGCCCCGTCTGCTTCGAAGCACGGCGCGAAAGATGTAGCGACTGGCCACGTACCTGGTCTCGGTCCGTTCCAACGGAGCCCCTTCGTGGTCGTAGATGGTGCGACGCTCCGAGATGATGATCTCGCTCGGCGGCAGGCCGAGCAGCTCGCGTTCCCTCCGGGTGGCTCTGCGGGCCGAGACCTCGGCATGTGCCTCGGTGGGCATGCGGCCGATGCTGCGAAAGGCGTCGTGCAGCGATCCGTGCTCGAACCCGGCCTGCAGTGAGGTCGCCAACCCCCGGGGGATGACCGCGCGCTCGATCGCCATCGGCGTCCCGTCGGCGAGTCGCACTCGCTCCAGCGCATAGGCGACGGCATTGGCGTCGAGTCCCAGTTCTTTGCACTCCTCCTCGCTGGGCACCACCTCGCCCCAATGCAGGGTCTCACTCGAGGCGGTCATCCCACGGGCCCGCATCGACCCGGAGAAGGAGAGAGGAGAGCCAAGATCACGGGGCACGGGTCGGGAGCGCACGAACGTGCCTGCGCCTCTCCTCCGCTCGATCACGCCCTCGGACGCCACCAACTGCACCGCCTGACGGGCGGTCATCCTGCTCACCTCGAATCGCTCGCAGAGCTCCGCCTCCGAGGGGAGACGGTCCCCGGGAGCGGCATCGGCCACCAGAGATCGCAGGTAGTCGGCTATCTGCTCGTAGCGCGCCGGTCTCCTGTCGGTCATGGAACGTCACTCGACATGCGTCCCCAAATGTATATACATTTGCTGGGATGTGTCCCAAGCGACGACGGGGGGGCCCGGAATGAGCTCACTCGGCAAATGGACCGGGCAGGCTCGGCGGCTTCTCGATCATCTCGAGACCACACAGATGGAAGCCATCGAGACCGCTGCGCAATGGTCGGCGGAGGCCATCGCCGGCGATGGGCTGGTCCACCTGTTCGGCTCGGGGCACTCACGCATCCCGGTGGAAGAGATGTTTCCCCGTTACGGCTCGTTCCCCGGATTCCATCCGATGGTCGAGCTGTCCATGACGTTTCACACCGGGGTCGTGGGAAGCAACGGCCAGCCCCAGGCCATGTTCATCGAGCGTGTCAGCGGCCTGGCGGATGTGATCCTCTCCGAGTTCCGCTTCGACCCCCACGACGTGATGATGGTGTTCAGCGCATCGGGCCGGGCCGCCGTGCCGGTGGAGATCGCGCTCGGCTCCCAGCAGCGGGGCCTGAGGGTCATAGCCATCACGTCCGTCGCGGAGAGCGAGGCTCTTCCCGCCACCCACGAATCGGGCCTGCGCCTGTTCGAGATAGCCGATCTCGTGATCGACATCGGGACCCCTCCCGGTGACGCGCTGGTAGCGCTGGACGGTCTCTCCTCCCCGGTAGGGCCGGGCTCGACGCTGGTCAATGCCGCAGTCGTCAACGAGGTCAAGGTGCGGACGGCGGAGTTGCTGGTGGAGAAAGGTGACGCCCCTCACGTGCTGACGTCGGCGTCTCTCGTCGGTGAAGACGAGTCACAACGCACTTTCGAGCAGGCCTACGCCGAGCATGCGAGACGATTGGCCAGGATGCTCAGCCGTTGATCGCGCCGGTCAATCCTCCGGCTCGTCGATGTGAGCCCGCTGCAACGTCCCGCTGTAGTCGAGGAAGACCGTCTTGGTCTCCGTGAACTGGTCGATCGCGGCAAGACCCGACTCACGGTGACCGTTGCCGGTGTCCTTGACACCACCGAACGGGAGATGGATCTCGGACCCGATCGTGGGGGCGTTCAGATAGACGAGCCCCGCCTGCAGGTCGCGAACGGCGCGCAAGGCCCGTCCCGTGTCACGGGTGTAGACCGCGGCGGACAGGCCGTACCTGGTCCCGTTGGCCACCGTGATGGCCTCGTCCTCACCATCCACCCGAATCACCGTGATGGTGGGGCCGAATATCTCCTCCTGGGCGATTCGCATGTCCGGTTTGGCATGGTCGAACAGGGTCGGCGCATAGAAATGGCCACCACCGAGATCCTCCCCCAGTTTCTCCCCTCCCACGACCAGCTCGGCCCCCTCGCTCACACCGATCTCGGTATAGGAATGGACCCGATCGAGCTGCTTGGCATTGATCAGCGGTCCGACGTTGGTGTCCGCGTCGAGCGGGTCACCCACGACCAATGAGCTCATGCCCTCCACCAGGCCCGCGACGACGTCGTCGGCCACCCTCCGGTCGACCACCAGACGGCTGCTGGCGGTGCATCTCTGCCCTGCGGTGGAGAAGCCTCCCCACAGAGCGCCGGTGACCGCCTCGCCCACGTCGGCGTCGTCCAGCACCACCAGGGCGTTCTTCCCGCCCATCTCCAGCGAGACATGCTTCAGCTGGCTGCCCGCCGAGGTCGCGATCTGGGCGCCGACCGAACGAGACCCGGTAAAAGAGATCATGTCCACGTCGGGATGGCTCACCAGAGGCCGGCCCGCCTCAGCGCCGTAGCCCGTGATGAGATTGGCCACTCCGGCGGGGACACCCGCCTCCTCGAGGATCTGGAAGAAGAGCACCGCGGTGTGCGGGGTGTCCTCCGCCGGCTTGACCACGACGGTGTTGCCACAGACGATGGCCGGGAACAGCTTCCACGCGGGCATGAGCATGGGCAGGTTCCAGGGGGTGATGATGCCCACCACGCCCACGGGGTCCCGCACCGTCATGGCCAGTCTGTTCGGCAGCCCCGACGGCACCGTCTCGCCGAACATGCGGCGGCCCTCTCCGGCCATGTACTCGCCCGAGGTGATCGCCCCCTGGACGTCGTAACCGGAGTCGACGAGCACCTTGCCCATCTCGTGGGTGATGGTCCTGGCCAGCTCCGGCTTGCGCTCGACCAGCATCCGGGTCGCCCGGGCGACTATCTCGCCACGGAGTGGCGCCGGGGTCAGTCGCCAACCCTCCTGGGCCTGCCTGGCCGCGGCGACCGCGGCCTTGACGTCCTCGGGGCCGCTTCTCTGGAACTCTCCGATGACCTCATCCGGATGAGCCGGGTTGGTGTCGAGGAAGGTCTCCCCGGTCGCCGACGGGACCCACTTCCCGTCGATGTAGTTGAGATGTGTCTCCGCCATGTCGTCCGTGCTCAGCCTGTCTCTTCGCCGGTGGGGGTCGGTCGGTAGACGGGACCACGATCGATGACCTTCTGCGCCAGGTCCATCAGCCCCTCCTGGTAGATCTCCGCTTCACTCATCCGCTGCACGTCCTTGGGCACCTGACCGGGGTACCCGATGAGCCGATGCACCTCCGGGTGCATGTAGTAGCCGGCCACGATCGCCAGAGTCACCGCGTCGTATGCAAGTGGATCGAGGGAGTCGACGAAGACGTCGACATCTCCGAGATCGGCGTCGTCGAAGGCGCGCTCCAGATGAGGGGCGAGGTCGGGACGTGAGGAGAGGACCACATCGAGCTGGGAGGTCCCAACGTTCATGGCGCTGGCCGCCGGCATCCCGTGGGCCTCGGGGATCAGATGGTCCCCCACTCTCTCCAGGCCACGACGCACCTGATCGCTGACCGGCGGCCTGATGTCGATGCCCTCACTCATGCCGGCACCACCTGGTTGAAGCGGTCCTGGACCATGTGCTCTGCAGTCCTCATGGCCAACGCGGCGATCGTGCTGGTCGGGTTGGTACCGCTCGAGGTGACGAACAAGCTCCCGTCCACCACGTAGAGGTTGGGGATGTCGTGGGAACGGCCCCAACGGTCGACCACCGAGGTCTCCGGGTCGTCGCCCATCCGGGCCGTCCCGAGGAGGTGCCACCCCGAGTATCTCATCAGCCTGTCGACTTCGACCTTGTGGGCGCCGGCCTCGATCATCGACTCGCTGGCCTTCTCGATGTGGAAGTCGAGGAGCTTCCGGGAGTTGTCCGAGATCTTGTAGACGACTTTCGGGGCGGGGATGCCGGAGCTGTCGGTGAGGTCGTCGTCGATCACTATCCGGTTGTCCTCGTTGGGGAGATCCTCACCGAAGAGGCCCCAGCTCTGGCCGTGCCCGAACCGTTCTCGAAACAGGAGATGGTGCTCGGCACCCCACTCCGACTCACCCGCGCGGGCCGGGAGTGCCATGTTGATCGGCCCACCGGTCGGGGCGAGACCCCACTTCGCTCCTCGCACGAACCCTCGTGACTCGTCCGTCTCGTAGAACTCGAACGACTCGATGCTGCAGCCGAACTGACCTTGCCAGCTCTCCAGATCGTCGTCGAAGAGGCCAGTGACCGAGCCGAACGGGTGCATCATGAGACGTCTGCCGACCAGCCCGCTCCGGTTGGCGACACCGTCGGGCCACTCGGAGGTGGCGGAGTTGAGGAGGATGCGGGACGTCCCGATCGAGTTGGCGGCCATGACGACCACGTCGGCGGTCTGGAAGTGCTCGTTGCCGTCCTCGTCGATCCACTCCGCTCCCGTGGCCAGACCGTTCTCCACGACGATTCGCCTGACCCTGGCCCCGGTGACGAGACGGGCTCCGTGCTCGATAGCGATCGGCCAATGGGTCTGGTCGGTGGATGCCTTGGCGCCCTCGTTGCAGCCCTGCTGGCACGTCCCGGCCTGCACACACGGGCGTCGGCCCTCGTAGGGG